>NZ_JBXSQI010000023.1:0-48087 GCF_057063565.1 Gilliamella sp. X-57
GTAGTGGTAATCAACGTCGCTTTAGGACATTCAATGTCATCGATGACTTTAATCGTGAGGCGCTAGGCATTGATATTGCGGTAAGCTTACCGGCAGGGAGAGTTACCCGTTACTTAGATAAACTGGCTGAATATCATGGGTATCCATTAAAAATACGGGTCGATAATGGACCAGAATTTACAGGAAAAACCTTTATAAACTGGGCAAAGTTACATGGTATAAACATTGATTATATCCAGCCCGGTAGTCCTTATCAAAATGGTTATATTGAACGATTTAATCGTACCTATCGTACTGAAGTACTCGATTTATATCTTTTTAACAACTTAGCACAAGCAAGGAGAATAACCGAAGAATGGTTAACGATTTATAATACTGAAAGACCGCATGAGGCGTTAAATAACATGACACCGATTGAGTATAAAACACTAAAACAAGCAGCATGATTTTCTACGTGAGTTGTGTACTAGGTTTGGGGTATTTACAATTTATGACAAAACTTTAAATGCGCATTTAGCTATTAGTTATGATGCTGTTCGTAGCATACTTGGAAATTCAGTATTATTTTCAACAAAACCTTTATCTAAAAGAGCTGAGCCAGTAATGAGAGGAAAAGTTCTGGCTCAGATGGAAGGTAATGAACATAAAATAAAAAAGAGCATGCTCTTACATCAGCTTACCGGTCGTGTGTTGAAAGATTATTATCACCCCAAACTGACAAATCTATGTGATTCATTGTTAACAGAAATTATAACTAAGAACAAATTTGATTTTATTTCTGATTTTGGTAATAAATATGCTTTATTAACAACATTCAATATCATTGGTATTGATTATAATAAATTAGACTGGTATCTAGAAAGATTAAAACTCATAGTTCAATTTGCGACTGGGTTTAATCTTTCAAAAGAGACTGAAGATATCGCACTATTTGCATCTGAAGAATTGGAAAAAGTGATATTGGATTTAATCGATGAACGTAAAAAGTGTGCTGGAGATGATATTATTTCTTTTATTATTCATAATAGTAATGAAAGTGAAATATTAAGTGATAGTGAGATAGTCGCACTTTCATTAAACATTTTACTTGCAGCTTCAGAACCAGTTGATAAAGTTTTAGCAAATTGTATCTATCACCTTTATAGAAATGAATCTTATATTGATCTAGTTATCTCCAATGATTGCAGCACTAATAGTATCTTGCAGGAAAGCTTACGAATTACACCACCTGTTCATTTAATTCCACGCCAAGTCGAGGATGATAGTTGTGTTGAAGGTGTTAACTTAAAAAAAGGAGATTTAATATTTTCCTTAATACCATCAGCAAATAGAGATGAAAAATATTTTGAACACCCAAACACATTCAATCCACGAAGAGAATTTAAGGGACATCTTTCATATGGAGTGGGAATTCATGCTTGTATTGGTGCTCAATTTGCAAATATGCAATTAAATATCGCCCTTCAAAAATTAGTTTTAATACTTAAAAATTATAAAGAAATTACACCGCCAACGTTCGGTGGAATATATACACGAGGCGCAACTCAATATAATCTGGAAAGAGTTTAATATGAAGCAATCGATTGACCTGACAACCTCAGAAAGAAAGTTAGTGTTTGCTATGACACTATCTAGTATATTGCCATTATTAGATAGCAGTATTGTTAATGTTATTTTACCCTCAATTTCGAATGACATTAATACCTCTTATGCTTATATGCAATGGGCTGTTACCATATATATGCTTGCTTGCGCAGCTGGCATATTACTATCACCTTATGTACATGAAAATTTTGGACTCAAGAAAGCATGGGTATGCTCAATTTTTGTCTTTCTTGTTGGTTCTATATTAGTTGGATTTTCATATAATCTGGTTTCTTTAATCTTGTATAGATGTCTACAAGGTTTTGGTGCAGGAATTTTAATTCCTATTACTCAATCTACAATAGCAACTTATTTTGGTAAGGAAAGACTAAAGCCGGTTATGGCATTGATTGCTATTCCGTCAGTCTTTGCCCCTGCACTAGGACCAATTTTTGGAGCAATCATATCAGAACAGTTAAATTGGAGAATAGCTTTTTTTATCAACATACCTTTAGTACTTATGGCTTTTTTATTTGGTAGAACGACAATGCCTGATAATAAAACGTCTAAATACAATATGAATATTTATGTATTAATGACATTTTTAATTGCTTTAATAATATTTTTCATCTCTATTAAAAATATCACTTCTGGGCATTTTTTTGATATTTTTAATATTATTATGCTAGTTTTAGGTATTGGTTTGATGCTGGTTTCGCTTATTATTAATAACAAGTCAGACAGTAAACTGATCGATTTAAGTTCATTTAGTTGTATTCAATATTCGTTCGCAATAATTATGGGATTTCTGACGTCACTTATCTTTTTTGGTTTCATGATTTTTTTTCCTTTAATACAAGCAATAAATGATAATATATCTATTACATATATTGGTATGTTGCTAGCTCTACAAGGTGTAGGTGCCTGGTTGGCTAGAAAATTTATTTATAAATCTCTAAGTGAGATAAATTCATTTCTAATTATTGGTGTAGGATTAATAATATCAGCAATAAGTATATTAATAATTCAAGTAGGTGGCAACGCCTTTGAAATTATCGGTTTTACTGTTCGAGGTTCTGGATTAGGCGTCGCCACGATTGCTGTTCTCTCTTCTCCATTTGAGTTCTGTGATAAAAATCAAATTAAGGACACGAGCGCTATCACGCGTGTTACACAGCAAATTGGTGGTGCATTTGGAGGCGTACTATCAGGAATATTAATCAACCTCACTCAACATCAAATAATTTCAATAAACTGCGCTTATCAGGCAATGTTTTTTGTGTCTCTGGCTTTTGGTTTTCTAGCGGTTATTGTCTATATTTTCTTTGGCCGAGTGAATACAAGGATTTAGCATACAAAAAAACGGAACATGTGAGTTCCGTTTTTTTCGCTTATTCAACGATACTGCTAAGCCACTTATTCAGTATTGAACAATTGAATGAACTATAAAGAGTCTCAACCGCTGACGCAGGTTTCAACTTGAATAAGGTATTTTTTCTGTTTAAACTAATTTTCTAAACCACTTACACAGTGTAACGGTATACTTTTCTTGCAGATATTCTTAGCGGTATGAAAAAGCATCAACTAATAAGATTATCCCGTGACAAGACAACTAAGTAGTGAATTTAAAAGAGAATGTGCACAATTAGTTCTGAATTCTATATTTTTGGCAGGAATACCTTGTAGATATCTGCTCAGAACATCATGCACTAACATTCGGGTTACCAAATATTGGTGTTTATACTTGTCAAAGTATAATTTTGCCACTGCTCCAATTCCTGATGATTCAAAAATTGGACATAGTTGGTCAAAGCAAAATCGGGATTTATTTCCTCATTATAGGTAAACCAGATGTGTATTTCATTTTCTGCTATCTTCATAAAGCTTTCTACTTATTCTTTGGTT
The DNA here is from genome assembly GCF_057063565.1 of Gilliamella sp. X-57. Lineage (NCBI taxonomy): Bacteria > Pseudomonadati > Pseudomonadota > Gammaproteobacteria > Orbales > Orbaceae > Gilliamella > Gilliamella sp. X-57. The sequence continues at coordinate 3,490 of NZ_JBXSQI010000023.1, forward strand.
TCGTAAATACGGTTTAATTTGAAACTCCATTGACTGAACTAATCCAAGCTCATCTTTCAGGCAGCTTATTGAACTTTGATATCAAACTAGAGTTATCTGTACAGCAGGAAAGGCGCCTAGAATAGGGAAATGGCGATAAATAGTCACTTATCTAGAGGTATTTAGGTCTAAATATAAGCCCAAATGCCTCAAAAAAGCACGGTTAAAAATTTAGTTTGAGTGAAACTTTACCGTACAAAGGTCGCAATAAAAATCAAAGTGGTTTATACATATGGTAATTTATCAGTACCTTGATCCTCGCCAAAATATTAGACAGTGCCCACCTCTATCATTTTTTCGTTTTGGTAATATTGTTGTTCATATTGTTCAGGTGATACCCAGCCATTAGCTGAATGACGACGTATCCGATTATAATAGATTTCAATATATTCAAATAGTGCTTTATTAGCCAGTTTCCTCGTTTTGTAGTAACAGTCATGAATAATATGTGTTTTGAGTGTATGAAAAAACTCTCAACAACCGCATTATCAAAGCAGTTTCCTCTTCGACTCATGCTTTGCCTGAGTCCATATTGTAACAATAACTGCTTGAAATCAGCACTGCAATATTGGCTTCCTTGGCCACTATGAATGAGTACATTTTTAGGAAAATGACGCCGCAATAAGGCTTGTTTTAATGTATTACACACTAAATGACGGTCTATGTAGCGACTCGTTTGCCTAGCAATTACTTTTCGTCCATATAAATCGATAATCACCGACAAATATAACCAACCTTCACCCGTTTTAATATAAGTAATATCGGTTACCCATGTCGTATTCGGCTTATCACGGTTAAATTTCCTATCTAACGTATTGGGCGCAATATTGAGATGAGCCTAGTTTGTTTTATACTTGAATTTACGTGCTGCTTTACTCTGTAATCCCAATTGTTGCAAAACACGGCTAATTGTCCTTTCTGAAACTTGATAGCCCGCTTCCCTAACATCATGAAGCAGGCTTGGCGCACCCAAACGGGCATTATGTTGCCAATACTGCTTTTTAATATACTCGCTGAGTTTGGCTGATTTGTTTGCTCTTTTTAACCAAGCATCATAACCCGATGAACTGACACCAAGTAATGAGCATATCTTAGTAACGGGATAGCAGGTTAAATGATTTTTCATATAAGCGTACTTCACCGACTTGGATTATTGATGAAGTACACATGCGCCTTTTTTAGTATATCATTGGCCATTTTCAGTTCTTTAATCTCTTTTTCTAACGCCATAATCCGCTGTTGCTCAGCCGTTAACTCTCGACGGCTGGTTTTATTCGGGGAAAGTTGCCTAATCCATTTATCTAGGGTTGATTTACCCACACCTAGATGGTTGGAAAGTTCGCTAATAGAAAGGTGTGCATGAGATAATGCATAATCAACTGGTTGTTGTTTGAATTCGATACTAAATTTTTTAACCATGATATTTATCTCGCCATTTATAGAAAGTTGAATTTCCCATGCCATATTTACGGCAAAGTTCCTTGACAGGGATACCGGCCTCAGCTTCTTTTAAAATAGATACAATCTGATGTTCAGTCATTTTTTTCATGGTTAAATCCTCAGTGGATTAATAAAGAGAATTTTCTACTCTTTTGCTGTACTATTTTAAGGGGTAGTTACAGAACTGAGCTTAAAATCCCAGCTTCAGGAAGAAATCATAAAAAAGCTTTAGTGCCCACAAAGGCACGTAAAACGTGGGCACAGCAACTACAACAAAATCATTCAGTTACTATTGCTATGAGTTGTGCCATTGTTGGCTTAAGCCGTTGTGCTTACTATTATCAACCTAAATTACCGGATGATTCGGTGATAATATCAGTATTAAGTACTATCACTGACAAGCATTTACGCTGGGGCTTTCCCAAATGTTTTAATCGCATCAGAAAGCTTGGCTATAAATGGAATCATAAGCGTGTTTATCGAGTGTATTGTGAGTTAAAACTTAATATTAGGGCTAAACGTGAAAAACGTATCCCCCCACGAACACTAGAAAAGCTATTGGTTCCTAATAAACAAGGTGAATGCTGGTCAATGGATTTTATGAGTGACAGTAGTGGTAATCAACGTCGCTTTAGGACATTCAATGTCATCGATGACTTTAATCGTGAGGCGCTAGGCATTGATATTGCAGTAAGCTTACCGGTAGGGAGAATTACCCGTTATTTAGATAAACTGGCCGAATATCATGGGTATCCATTAAAAATACGAGTCGATAATGGGCCAGAATTTACAGGAAAAACCTTTATAAACTGGGCTAAATCACATGATATAGCCATTGATTATATCCAGCCCGGTAGTCCTTATCAAAATGGCTATATTGAACGATTTAATCGTACCTATCGTACTGAAGTACTCGATTTATATCTTTTTAACAACTTAGCACAAGCAAGGAGAATAACCGAAGAATGGCTAACCAGTTATAACACCGAAAGACCTCATGAAGCACTAAATAATATGACGCCGATTGAGTATAAAACACTAAAACAGGCAGTTTAATTTTCTACGTGAGTTGTGTACTGGGTTTGGGGTATTTACAAAACCACCCTATCAGATTACCCACCCGACTGAACAAAAGGCGATTTTAGATAATAGCCAAGAGTGGGGCGTGATTGATGACGAAACGGGTGAACTTATCGACTATGGTCAATTTAAAAGACCCAAGAAAAAAGCCAGCCGAAAAAGAAAAACAAAAACAGCAAAACAAGCAGAAAAGCCCATAAAAGAGGATTAATTGGTAAGGTCAAAGCACTGCTGTTCCAGTGCTTTGGAAGCAAAATTTATTGTAAAAATTCATTACCGACGCAAGTTGGCAAACAAAACTGAAGAAAATTTAAGATGCAGTCCAAAACCCTGTGACATTCACTTTGTCCTGCTGCAAAACAGCTCGAATAGGCATTTGATTAACATTATGATCTTTTTCGGCTTGTTCTAATACCTGCATTTTACTTTCACCAACTAAATGTAGATAGATATTTTTACTATTTAAAATAGTAGGTAACGTTAAAGTAATACGATCAAGTGGCGCTGTTAATGGTGTCATTCCGACAACTTTTCGACCTGATTTCATATCTAAACCGGCCGCTAAATTAGCTGCCCCTGGGAATAATGAAGCTGTATGTCCATCTTCGCCCATACCTAAAACAATTACATCAAATGGCATCGGAATTTTATCTAACATCTTGTCAGTCATTTCGGCACCATCAAATGGATTATCACAACTGTTTTTTAAACCGACAAAATTAGCCAATTTTGCATTGTTTTGTAATAAATGCGTCATCACTAACTTTTCGTTACTGGCATCATCATTATCATCAACCCATCTATCATCAACTAATGTAATAAAAACTCGGCTCCATTCTATATTTTGTTGACTTAGTGATACAAATAATGGAATAGGTGTTTTCCCCCCCGAAACCGCAATAGAAGCATGTCCTTTTTGTACAATGGCCTGTTTTAATTCATTGACGATATGTGAGGTTAAATCTTCGATCAATAATTGACTATTTTGATATTTATTTAACGTAAACATAGTTATTTTTCCTTTATTCAAATTCGTGCCATGAATGCCCATCTTTAGTGATTAAGGCAACGGATGCGACTGGTCCCCAAGTTCCAGCTTGATAAGTTTTTGGTGGTTCTTTTTCTGTTTCCCATGCACTAATAATTGAATCAACCCATTTCCATGCTGCTTCAACTTCATCACGATGAACAAATAACGCTTGGCGCCCCCGCATAACTTCAAGTAATAAACGCTCATAGGCATCAGCGCTTTGTTGGTGAAAAGTTTCGCTAAAACTTAAATCAAGTTTAGTAGTTTGTAAATTGTGAGTACTATCTAATCCCGGTACTTTGTTTAGAATTTCAATATCCATTCCTTCATCAGGTTGTAAACGAATTGTCAATTTATTTTGAGGTAATTGTGGATAAAATTCACTAAATAGATTAAGTGGTAATGGTTTGAAATAAACAACAACTTCAGAACATTTGCTCGGTAAACGCTTACCTGTACGTAAATAAAATGGAACGCCCGCCCAACGCCAGTTATCAATATCAACTCGAATCGCAACAAATGTTTCGGTATTGCTTTTTTGATTTGCGCCGTCTTCTTCTAGATAGCCCGGTACATTAACACCATTAACGAATCCTGCTGTATATTGTCCACGAACTACTTTTTCGCGTATATTGGTTTTATCAATTGGCCTAAGGGCATTTAGTACGGCTATCTTTTCACTACGTAAACTGTCATCTTCAAGGTTAGCGGGTGGTGACATGGCAATCATGGTTAATATTTGTAATAAATGATTTTGCACCATATCACGCATTTGACCGGCTTTATCAAAATACCCCCAACGTCCTTCAATGCCTACTTGTTCAGCTACTGTAATTTCGACATGATCAATAGAATTACGATCCCAAAATGACGCAAACACTGTATTGGCAAAACGTAAGGCTAAAAGATTTAGTACTGACTCTTTACCTAAATAATGATCAATACGATAAACTTGTGATTCACTAAAGAATTTAGCCACCGAATCATTGATTTCACGAGATGATTGCAAATCAGTTCCAAGTGGTTTTTCCATCACAATGCGGTTTTGTGATTGATTTAACCCTGCGGCAGCTAGACCTTGGCAAATAGTCCCAAAAGCACCTGGATGCATTGCAAAATAGAAAATAGCGGGATGGCCTGAATCAAGTTTATTTTTCAACCCTGCAAAACCCGCGCTATCATTAACATCTAATTTATGAAAATCCAATCGTTGACTAAATCGTCGCCAAATACTATCGTCTAACGGCTCCGGCATAAATGAGATGAGTGCATCTTTTGCAACTTCACAATAAGCGGCATGATCCCAATCAGCGCGTCCTACGCCTAAAATCTTGGTTTGTTCAGGTAGTTTTCCATATTTTTCTAGTTGATATAAAGACGGTAGTAATTTACGTCTTGTCAAATCCCCTTTAGCACCAAAAATAACTAAATCGCAAGCTGGGATATCAGACATGGTTTTCTCCTAGGATGGTATAATGTAATTATTCTATTATGTTGGATGGTTAGTGTACAGGCTAAATCATAACAATAGGCATTAGCCTACATTAGCACTAAAACAAAAAGGCCACCACTGTGGTGACCTTTTGCTTGAAATAAGGAATTGGATAATATTCCAATATATAAATTATACGCGTACAAAATCCATATGAACTAATTTTGGTTTAAATGCATGACGTTGTACTGCTTGTACTTTTACTTTAACTGCTTTGCCGTCAACCTCGATAGTTAACACTTCAGAGTAAAACTCTGGTTTTTCTTGCATATTAAAGATTTGGTTGTGATCAAGCACAACAGAGATTGCAGGCTCAGTTCCACCATAAATGATGGCTGGGAATTGACCAGCGTGACGCAGGCGGCGGCTCGCACCCTTACCATGCTCTTTTCTAACTTCAGCTTTGAATGTAAACATATTTATTTCTCTTAATGATTTAAAATAAAAGCCAATTACAGGCGACCCAGTAGTTGACTATCAAACTAGCACTTTAAAAAGTGGTGTGGATTATAAAGTGTTATCCTTGTAAACGCAATCAATTAATCATATTACAAATGAGTAAAACATTGATTGCGTATGTGGCATAAAATATGGACGATTAGATCAATTCTATCAGAAAACCATAAGTTAATTTTTTATTAGGAGATGATTTTAATGGTTTTGTAATACAACCGGCTTCGACACAAACCATTGATTTATATTCATCATCACCAAAATCCGCCATGGCTTTAGCTTTATTTATCCATGGATTCCAAGTAACTACATCACTGACATTAGTATTGGTTAATCGAATTGTTCGGATGCCATCAGTTATCGTTAGTTGTTTACTCGCATCAGTATAAATACGATCGACTTCTTGATTAAAAGTTAATTGACCTACTGTCGCCGGTTTGTTTTCAACTGCAAGTCGTTCTTGATAAGTTTCACCTAAACCTTTGACTACAACATGGTCAATGTTATCAATACCAAAATAAGTATGTAGCGCACTAGTTACATCAAAGTCAGCAAAACAGCTTAAAGTAACTTCACAAGTTTTACCTAAATGAAGATTTAATGACACAGTAAAAGGTTGGTGACAATAAGGTGCTGTCTGCTGATTATTAGTAAGAGACAATATGAGATCAACACCATTATCATCCTCTTTACAAGAGTCTAATTTCCATTCAACAATACGCGCAAAACCATGAGAAGGATTCCCTAATTGACCAAACCAAGGCCAGCAAACGGGTACCCCTCCTCGAATAGCCACTCCTTGTTTAAAATTTGTTTTGTCGCTTAGCCAAACAACGGGGGTTTGTTCAGTAGCGGGGTGCCAAAATAGCAAATGTGCACCTTGTAATGTAACCGCTGCCTTGCAAGTTTTATGGTTAATAACCACAATAGGGAGTTGGCCATAAGTCGATTGCTTAACCGATGAGCTTAGTGATACGCCTGATAAGCCACTATCTAAAATCGCTTTATATATACTCATACTTACTCCTAAATAATAAATTTAATCAACAATTAATATCGAAATATATCGATAATTGTACGCTTTTTAACTTAATAATAAAAACACTATAGATGCCAAAAGCTTTTTTTAATAAATTGGAGTAAAATGGCAGGCTATAAAAATAAGATAACACACGGGTTATTTTTGTTAAAAAGTTTCAGGAAAGGCTACGTTTATGTATAAAATCCCAATGAGTTTGTATATTCATATGCCATGGTGTGTACAAAAATGTCCTTATTGTGATTTTAATTCACATACCGTTAAAAGAACGCCAGATTATGAAGCTTATGTAGAGCATTTGATTGAAGATTTACAGCATGATGCTGTTTTTTGTTCAAACCGTTCAATTCATTCAATCTTTATTGGCGGAGGTACACCGAGCCTGTTTTCTGCTGAATTGATTGATAAATTATTATTGAACATAAATAAGATTATCCCCATAAATAAGAATGCCGAAATCACCATTGAAGCCAATCCAAATTCTGTAGATATAGAAAGATTCAATGGTTATCAGCAAGCAGGTATAAATCGAATATCAATTGGTGTGCAAAGTTTTCAAGCCGATAAGCTGGTTAAATTAGGGCGGATACATGATCCCAAAGAAGCAATCACAGCAGGAAAACTAGCCAAAAAATTAAATTTAAGAAGTTTTAATTTAGACTTAATGCATGGATTGCCAAATCAAAGTATTGATGATGCCATATATGACTTAGAACAAGCCATTGCTATCGCGCCGCCTCATTTGTCTTGGTATCAATTAACTATTGAACCCAATACACTATTTGGATCAAAACCACCCGTTTTACCAGATGATGATAAACTTTGGGAAATTTATCAACGAGGTCATCAATTATTGACAAGCCATGGTTATCAGCAATATGAAACTTCGGCTTATGCTAAAGAAAATTTCCAATGCCAACATAATTTAAATTATTGGCGATTTGGGGACTATTTAGGTATTGGATGTGGTGCTCATGGTAAATTAACACAACCTGATGGCAAAATTATTCGCACCATAAAAACGCGTCACCCAAAAGGGTATTTAGAAGGACGTTATTTAGATAAATATTATACAGTACCGGAAGAAGATCTGCCCTTTGAATTTTTTATGAATCGTTTTAGACTATTTGAACCAACTCTTAAACACGAATTTGAACAACGAACTTATTTACCATTACAAACAATCGAGAATCAAATAGCAACTGCCATTGAAAAAAACTATTTAATTGAGGATAAGCAAAACTGGCAAATAACCGATCATGGAAAGTTATTTTTGAATTCGTTATTAGAGCTATTTTTATAGTTAATTAAATGATATATATTAATTTATTTAAAATAAGATAATTGTTTACATTTATTTAACATGATAGATACGAACTATTTAATCAATCATTCTGTTATCTTTACATACTTTTTTTAAAAAAAAGTGCATAATGTCTCTCGACAATGCATTTATTTCATTGTTTTCCTATTCCTTATGTTTTCCCAATAACTTTGTTATTGGGATTTTTTTTGCCTATACTATTAATAGTATTATTGCTTTTAATGATTAGTTGAAAGAAGCGTGCGAAAGAAATTGTTCTTGTTGAGCTAATGTAGATGTGCCTTCCATTGGGCCTTTCTTAGATACGGCAAGTGCACCACTCGCATTTGCATATTGCAAGGCTTTTTCGACCGAATAACCTGCCAACATTAAACTGACAAATGTTGCGCCAAAACAGTCGCCGGCTCCTGTAGGATCCAGCAAATTGACCTTGTATCCATTAATATGCAGTGTTTTTAAATGGCCTTGTTCATTAAGTCCATAATAATTAGCACCTTTAGTGCCCCCTTTTACCACTATATGCTTAATACCTTTTTTTAGCAAAGTAGACATGGTTTGTTGCTCTGTTTCACCATTATGCTCAGCAAAATAACTGACTTCATTTTCACTCGGTAAAAAGATATCGGTATATTCCATTATATAATCAAAAGATTGCTCCATTTCGGGTATATCAAACATCTCTTTGCGTAAGTTAGGATCGAATGAAATTGTACCGCCTTTATTTTTGATAATATCTAACGCTTTACGCATAGCATCAATCACGCGAAACGAATAAAGTGATGACCCCATTACATGTAAATGAGTACAATCTTTTAATAAGTTTTCATTAATATGATTAAATGAAAGTAAACCACATGCGCTATTTGGAATATTAAAAATAAAATCTCTTTCGTTAGCACCTTTATAAGTAACAAATGCACTGCCGGTATTGGCTTTATGATGTGAGGTAATGCCATCAATAATCACACCGTCATTTTTGAGGCGACTAATACACATTTTGCCAAAGGCATCTTTTCCGACACAACTAAAAAAGACAACGGGAAAACCTAATTTTGCAACTTGATCTGCAAATATTGCGGGAGCACCACTAACAAAAGGACCTATAAACTCTCCTGTTTGATCGAAACGTTGATTTTGTGTTTTCGCCAAAAACTCAACCAACAGCTCACCTATCGTGCAGATTTTAAAATGCATATTATGTCTCCAAGATGTTTTGATAAGTCACACAATATTTATTGGAAATAAGCTGATCAAAATGAGTATCTAATAATTGTTGATGATATTCAGTCACAGCCGGTCGTGACAAAACCACCATATCAATATCAGCTAATATCCCAATGCTATTGTTATCATTATGGGCGATGCGTTGTGGCAAAATGCCAATAGTATGTGCCGCTTTTTTCATTATTTGTTGATAAGTTTTAACTTGTTCTAAATTTTCAATAATCAATTGATTATCAGAATTAATTGCACTTAATTCAGTGATAAAATGCGTGACTGAAAATTGATTCAAGACAAAATTAATCATCTTGTTATCTTGCAAAATATTGCCATCAAGTAACACGCCGCCAACAACAATCACTTCAGCATCGGTAAATTCTTTTGCTAATTGTGCGTTACTAATATCATTCATAATAAGTATTAATGATTTTTTGCTATGTAAAAATGGAATCAATTTCCTTATTAAATTGCCATGGCTCAAAAACAACGTATCACCATCATTAATATAACTTAAACAGACTTTAACTAATTCAATATCACGACAATCACTAACACTTTGTGTATAACTTTGGGTAATGGTACTTGCCTGATTAAACACACTCTCTGGAGCAATATAAATCGCTCCACCAAAGGATCGCTTTAAATATCCTTGCTGCTCTAAATAAGTTAAATCTTGACGAATAGTCACATTCGAGACTTGAAGCAATTCTGATAACTCATCAACTTTAACTTCGCCTTGCTGACGAACTATTTCTGCAATTTGCAATCGTCGCTTTAATAGGGCTGAAGATGCTCTAGCCAATTTTATTTCCCATGCTGTAGATAAAAATAAAGAAGCAGTGATAATAGAATTAATCCTATACTTGGTCAACATCAAACTAGATCAATGTTTTACCTTATAAATCATATTAATAATGCTTAACACATTCTTTATTTTGCAGCATTCCCTATATACATATTAACCATCAAAACGAAAATTTATAAATTATTTTTATTTCGTTTCGAAAGTAAAGTTGAATTTTGTGATCTATCTCACGTGATTACCACTAGAATAACTTACGTTTTGAAAGTATATTCATTAACAATAAATTTCAAAAAGAAAGTTATTAGCACAATATCAATCAAAACCAAATTATTAAGGGAAAGTCATATGTCTATCATTTCAAGCCACAATATGTTAAAAAAAGCGCAAACAGAACACTACGCTGTACCTGCCTTTAATATCCATAATTTAGAAACCATGCAGGTTGTTGTCGAAACTGTCGCCGAATTGCAGTCCCCTGTCATTTTAGCTGGCACACCTGGGACATATAGTTATGCCGGAACAGAAAATATTATTGCCATTGCTGATGAGTTATCGAAAAAACATAACATTCCATTAGCAGTTCATTTAGATCATCATGAACAATTCGACGATATAGCTCATAAAATTAGCGCCGGTGTTCGCTCGGTGATGATTGATGGTTCACATTTCCCATTTGAAGAAAATATTGCGATTGTTAAACATGTGGTGGATTACGCCCACCGTTATGATGTCAGCGTTGAAGCTGAACTAGGCCGTCTTGGAGGCGTTGAAGATGATCTCGTTGTTGATGCAAAAGATGCTTTATATACCAATCCTAAGCAAGCAGTAGAATTTATTGAAAAAACTGGAATTGACTCTCTTGCTATCGCCATTGGTACCGCACATGGTCTTTATAAATCAGAACCCAAACTAGATTTTGAACGCTTATCAGAAATCCGTTCAATGGTTGATATCCCCCTTGTATTACATGGTGCATCGGGCGTGCCAGAAAAGGATGTCCGTGAGTGTATTCGACGCGGCATTTGTAAAGTCAATGTCGCAACCGAATTAAAAATTGCATTTTCAGATGCCCTAAAACAGTATCTTATTGAACATCCTGATGCTAATGATCCTCGTCACTATATGAAACCTGCAAAAGCAGCAATGAAAGATATTGTCAAAAAAATTATTGCGACATGTGGATGTGCAGGCAAATTATAGGGGGGCGAGATGATGATCTATACATTAACGCTTAACACGGCAATCGATATGAATATTCATTGTCAGGGGCTTAACCCTAATAGCGTCAATCGCACATTACACACGAAATATAGTCCCAATGGTAAAGCAATCAATGTTTCCATTGTCTTACATAAATTTGCTAAACCAACTTGTGCAATAGGCTTTTTTGGCGGGTTTTCAGGTAAATATATTACCGATGAACTGACAAAAATGCAGATTGAAACAAAACCTTGTTTTATTGACGATATTACCCGTATCAATGTTTTTATTAATGATGGGCAAAATGAATATAAATTGGTGAGTAAAGGGCCATTTGTACCGAACGATAAAAAAATCGAACTGCTCACTATCATTGAATCATTAGTCAACAATAGCTATTTAGTTATTAGTGGTAGTTTACCTAATAATGTTGAGCCTGAATATTATGAAACTATTTTAGATTTATGCAATCAAAAAAATATTAAAGTTATTCTTGATATTAGCCACAAAAAATTAAGCCAGTTACTTACCTATAAGCCACTATTAATTAAACCTAATGATGATGAAGTAAAAGAGATTTTTGGTCTTGAAACAAGAACCACATCACAAATCATTACCACGCTAGAAACGCTACACGCGCAAGGTGCACAAAACATTTTATTAACCATGGGGGCCAAGGGACTCTACTTTTCTAATGGGGTGCATATTTGGTATTGCAATGCTGTAGCAATCAAATTAATCAGCTCTGCTTGTGCTGGTGATGCTTCACTGGCGGCTTTTCTTAGTGAATGGTTACCTGAGCAACAACATATTGAAAAATCAATAAAAAAAGCGGCTGCGACTGGTGCTAACGTGGCCGAATCAGATGGATTAGGGTTATTAGATAAAGTCAATATTTATATGGATCAGCTTGAAGTTACCCAAATAAAGTAAGGGGGATTATTATGAAAAAAATATTAGCTGTAACAGGCTGCCCAACGGGCATTGCCCATACCTATATGGCAGAAGAAGCCTTGAAAGCGGCTGCTGAAAAAGCAGGCGTTGAAATTAAAGTGGAAACCAATGGTGCAGGTGGGGTTGATAATGCCATTACCGATATAGATCTTGCGAATGCAATGGGTGTTATTATAGCAGCAGACAAAGATGTCAATCCAAACCGTTTTGATGGATTGCCTGTTATTGAAGTCCCTGTCAAAGATGGTATTCATAAAGCAGCCGCACTAATTGAACAAATCACTTCAGGTAAGGTTCCTATCCGCAAAAGCGATAAAAACGACACCAAAAACTCGGTTTCACCATCTAACCCAATAGATGTAAAAGAATCGATGGGTCGACAGATTTATAAACACCTTATGAGTGGTGTCTCTAACATGTTGCCTTTTGTTGTTGCTGGTGGGGTATTAATTGCACTCTCATTTTTATGGGGGATCTATTCAGCAGATGAAACCAATGCACAATACAATGAATTTGCTGCATTATTGATGAAAATAGGCGGGCAAGCATTTGGTATTATGGTGCCAATCTTTACCGGTTTTGTCGCTTACTCTATAGGAGGAAGGCCTGGAATGGTTGCCGGTTTTGTTGGCGGATTGATTGCCAATATGACCGGAGCTGGTTTTTTAGGCGGCATTATTGCTGGTTTTGCCGCGGGTTACTTGATGCTTTATGTCAAAAAGTGGTTAGACTGTTTGCCTCGTTCATTTGAAGGGCTAAAATCTATTTTTATCATGCCATTAATCGGTGTCTTTGTGATCGGTGCCGGCATGTATTTACTAGGCGGACCGATTGCAACCATTAACAATGCCATGAAATCATTCCTTGAATCATTACAATCCGCTAATCCTATTTTACTTGGTATAGTAATTGGAGCAATGTGCTCTTTTGACTTTGGCGGTCCTGTCAATAAAGCAGCCTATGTGACTGGCACCATGCTATTAGGTGAAGGTAACTTTTACTTTATGGCTGGAGTTTCTGCTGCGTGTATTGTGCCACCTTTTGTGATTGCTTTTTCAACGACTATTTTCCGCGACAAAGCTTTTACTGAAGAAGAACGTGCAGCCGGAATGGTAAACTATATTTTAGGTTCAACGCACATTACCGAAGGCGCGATTCCTTTTGCGGCAAAAGATCCATTACACGTGCTCCCAATCATGATGCTATCATCGGCCATTGCTTCTGTATTAACTTTCTTAAGCAAAATTCAAGTCCCTGCGCCCCATGGCGGTTTTTTAGTACTGCCATTGGTAAATAAACCTTTTCTCTGGGTGGGTTGTATTTTCGCTGGTGCACTTATTGGTGCCATATTATTAGGTTTAATGCGTATTCATCAAAATCGACAATTAGCAATTAAAGACACAGTATAATTAACCAGTTGATACATCGATAACTTTTCGGTATATCAAAATTAATAAGGACGAAAAATGAGTCATTTAAAGCTGACAACTAATGATATTTCAATCATAAGCGGATCTCACTCTAAGCAAGAAGCCATTCAGTCAATATCAGAAGCGATGATCAAAGCCGGTTTAGTTAAAGATGATTATACTCAAGCTATGTTTGATCGCGATGCGCAAATCTCAACCTTTTTAGGTAATGGCATCGCAATTCCGCATGGAACCACTGACAAACGTGATAGTGTCATCAAAACAGGGCTAAAAATAAATTATTATTCTGAAGGAATCTATTGGGATGAAGATAACAATATTGCTTATGTTGTCATAGGTATAGCAGCAAAAACCAATGAACATCTAGATATTTTACGGCAATTAACTCGTGCTGTAATTGCTGAAGATACCCTTAAACGCATTAAAGCAATTAATACCACTGAAGATTTATTAAAAATATTACAAGGTAGTTGATATTAATCATCCCATGATGAGATTGTATTCTCATTCATGGGATTGATGTTTTTATGTTACTTAATACTAGTTGGCATTAGCTGTTAAGCTTAAGCTTTGATTTAAATATAAAGTTATTTTTTAGATTTGAAATATTTAAACCTATTATCGATAATGCTCTTATTATTAACTATTTCCAATAATACTAAATTCTTTTTAAAGCTAAGGCTAAAGATAATAAATGGTTCACCGATATCAGAATAATAACGTTTATCATCTTCATTGATATGATGTTTAAATATCTAGTTACGATTGAAGGTATCAGTTAAAAACAAACAGACGTCCTAATTTAAAATCAAAACCTAGATTTGTAGTTTTATAATGAAGCCCATTTTAGCTTTCGACTATATCGTTTAATAGATGATTTTTTGTTAATAGAATTATATCCGTTTTAAAATAACTCGCAGATCTTCGCCCACCATAACAACTGATTCAAATCGAAAATTTGGCGCCATTGACAAATTGTGTAAGTTAGGCAATATACACATATCTTTTGCATTATGACCAAGTAATTTAGGCGCGTAATAGATAATCAATTCATCAACTAAGTTTTGTTCTATTAGAGCACCAGCTAGCTGAGCACCCGCTTCAACCCAGACAGAATTAATACCTTTTTGACCTAAAATTGTCATTAAATGCACTAAATCAATATTATTTTTGGGTGAGGATTCAACTATTAATTGGCTGTTAGGCTTATTGATGGAAATAGCTTGCTTCCGCACTACCCATATTTCGCCTAATTGCTTAAAAAGATTCTCATCACCGGTTAATTGATTTTGACCATCAATAATGACACGAATGGGCTGCCGAATTTTTTCGGCGGAATAAACTTGTTTTATATCATCAGGTAATTCAGCATGTCTAACCGTTAAACTCGCGTTATCGGTTTGTACCGTCATGCGAGTACTTAAAATACAACTTGCCTGTGCCCTAAACTGCTGTACATCTTGTCTTGCCGTGCTTGATGTGATCCATTTGCTTTCGCCCGATGCCATTGCTACTTTACCATCAAGAGAAGTGGCAAGTTTAAGTTGTACATATGGCAATCCAGTTCGCATTCGTTTTAAAAAGCCTTGATTGAGAGTTTCAGCCTGCCTATTTAATACCCCAACAACCACTTCAATTCCCGCATCACGCAATCGTTTTATACCATTGCCCGAAACATTTGGATTGGGATCTTGCATGGCAATAACAACACGCCTAATTTGCGATTTGATTAGGGCATCGGCACAAGGTGGCGTTCGACCAAAATGGCTACAGGGTTCTAGTGTTACGTATGCTGTAGCATCTTTAGCATTATTCCCTGCCATCTGTAGTGCATAAACTTCGGCATGTGGGAGCCCTGCTTTTTGATGATAACCTTTACCAATGATGTGATTATCTTTTACAATCACACAACCAACATTAGGATTTGGTGATGTGGTAAAACGACCAAGCTTAGCTAGCTCAATCGCTTGTTGCATATAAAAATAATCATTGTCGTTTATCATCGTCATTTGGGGTATTATTTCTGTTGTAGCTTGGCAATTTCATTACTAAATTGTTCGATATCATCAAAACTAAAATAGACCGAAGCAAAACGAATATAAGCAATTTTATCTAAGTTTTTGAGTTCTTCAATCACATAGTCGCCAATTAATTTTGCTGGAACTTCGCGTTCACCAGTTGCTCTAAGTTTAGATTTTATACGTGTAATAGCATCTTCAATGGCATCAAAACTCACTGGGCGTTTTTCAAGTGCCCTTTTGATACCATTACGTAATTTATCTTCATTAAATGGTTCACGAACTTTATTGCTTTTAATGACATTAGGCATAATTAATTCAGCAATTTCAAATGTGGTAAAACGTTCATTGCACTCGACACACTGGCGACGGCGACGCACTTGATATCCTTCACCGACAAGACGTGAATCAATCACCTTTGTATCATCTGCATTACAAAACGGACAGTACATAACAATATCCTTATAATGACATAATTAAGCTTACAATAGCTGAAAATTTTAATTTAAACAAGGTTGATTAGTATCTTCTATTTTTAGATGGGGTAGTACAAGTAAATTTAAGCATTGAAAATGAAGATGATGACTGTGAGGATAAAATTGGCTAGTCAATCAAGTAAACAAATTGGGGCACTATCATTAAGTAAAAAATGCCGTCGCCTATTGGGCAACGGCACAATATTTACCAATCTAAGTTAATTAAAAAATCACGTAATTTGGCAAAATCATCAGGCATATTATGGGAAAGTAATGTCATATCTGCGCGTTCCGCTAGCGCTTTTGGTAGTGGAATTGACTTACCAAGAATATCTTCAACCACCTCTTTAAATTTAGCTGGATGTGCCGTACCTAAAAACAGACCATATTCACCGTCTTGCAGTTGATCACGTAATGCACGGTAAGCAATTGCACCATGGGGCTCTGACAAATAGTTTTTTTGATTCAGTTCACGAACGGTCTGCTTAACAACTTCATCAGACACAGCAGCATGACCAAGTGATTTAAGTGCCCAACCTTCTCTTTTATAAATTTCCTCAATTCGAGGCCAATTATTAGGTTGGCTAACATCCATTGCATTAGATAGCGTTGCAACTGTTGCGTGAGGTTCCCATTTTCCGGTTTCTAAATATCGTGGTACGGTATCATTCGCATTTGTTGCAGCAATAAACCGTTTAATTGGTAAGCCCATCGTTTTTGCTAGCAAACCAGCAGTTAAATCACCAAAATTACCACTGGGTACTGAAATCACAAGTTGTTCACGTTGCTTAGGCGTTAGTTGTGCATAAGCTTCAAAGTAATAACAAATTTGCGCTAGTAATCGGCTAATATTGATAGAATTAGCAGAATTCAAACCAATGTTATTTTTTAATTCCTCATCATCAAATGCTTTTTTAACTAATGTTTGGCAAGCGTCAAAATCGCTTTGAATCGCAATAGTATGGATGTTATCACCAAGTGTACAAAAAAGTTTTTCTTGTAATGGGCTAATTTTTCCCTCGGGATATAAAATTACGACCCGAATATTAGGTAAATGATAAAATGCATGGGCGACAGCGGCTCCAGTATCACCAGATGTAGCGGTTAAAATAGTAATTTTTTTATCTGCTGCAACTTGGACTAATGCTTGCGCCATAAAACGTCCACCAAAATCTTTAAATGCGAGCGTTGGCCCGTGATAGAGTTCTAGTGAGCCAATATCTGCTTCTACCGATTTTACAGGTGCAGGAAATTGGAACGCATTGTTAACGAGCCTATGCATATCATCAAAGCTGATCTCATCACCAATAAAAGCAGATAAGATTTTAGCACTACGAGTCACAAAATCGAGTTCTAATAATGATTCAATTTCGTTTATAGAAAATTTAGGTAGCTCTTGAGGGAAGAATAGACCTTGCCCTCTTCCTAATCCTTGTTGCACCGCGTCAGCAAAACTAACTTGCTGGTAATGATCTTTTAAGTTATATAATTTCATAATATATTCCAGTTATCTTTATGCTTTAATTTTGTGCTTTTTCTGATATTAACTTAATCAGCAAAAAGTTGGCGTCTTCTTAGATTTAACCCGATTTTTTATAATCAATAAACTTAGATCACTCTTGCTCCTTGGGCATCTATTTTACAAATATGGGTAAAACCTTCATCATTTTGTAAATAACAATGTTTAAGCAGTGATTCAATTTGCTGAGCAGTTTCCAGTTTATCGGCAATCACAAACATTGTTGGACCAGAACCGGAAATACCCGATGCCAACGCACCAAGTTGTTTAACCCGTTTTTGTGTTTCATCAAAGTGAGGCAATAGCTGTTTGCGATACGGCTCTGCAATATTATCAAAAAGCATTGTCGCAGCTAGCTTAGATTGCTTGGTATAACAAGCATGCAAGAACCCACCAACATAGCGCCCATGCGCTACACAATCAGCTTTTTGATACTGGGCAGGTAATATTGCGCGCGCATCAGCGGTTGAAACCTTAATGCCTGGATATGCCATTACCCAGTACCAATCTTCAAAATGAGGTATCGATTCACTAATGATGCCCATTTCATCAAGGATAAGTTGCATTCCACCCAAATAGCAGGGTGCCACATTATCATAATGCACACTACCAGAAATACGTCCTTCAAGTTCACCCATCATTGAAAGCATTTCAAACTCATTAAATGGTTTATCAAAAAACTCATTTAAAGCAACAAACGCCCCAACCACAGAGCAAGCGCTTGATCCTAGTCCCGAGCCAATTGGCATATTTTTTTCAAGCGTCATACTGACAGGCAATTTTTTACCCATTGCTTGGCAAAAGCGCTGCCAACATTGATAAACAATATTATATTTAGGATTATCGGGTAGTTTTTTTACAAATTGACCTTTGCTAGTAAGGGAAAATTCATTAGCAGATTTAACGGTAATACAGTCCCCCAGCATCGCACCACTAATCGGGCTAATTGCTGCACCTAATATATCAAAGCCAACACTAATATTAGCCATTGATGCTGGTGCATAAACAGTTAAAGATTTATGACTCATTTAACCCCCAATTTTGCCAGATGTAGTTCGTAAAATATCAGCAAAAACACCTGCTGCTGTGACATCATTCCCTGCACCATAACCACGTAAGACTAAAGGAATTGGTTGGTAATAACGTGTATAAAATGCTAGGGCATTTTCGCCATTTTTGACTTTATAAAGAGGATCTTCACTATCGACAGCTTCAATTCTAACACTGCATTGATTATTTTCTATGCTACCAACATAACGTAATACTTTGCCTTGTTTTGCCGCTTGTTCTGATTTTGCTTTAAACTCTAAATCTAATTGCGGTAATTTAGCCATAAACTCATCAATACTACCTTGTGCATATTGATCAGGTAAAACCGATTCAACTTCGATTTGATCAAGTTCTAATTGTAATCCTGCTTCTCGGGCTAAAATTAATAGCTTTCTAGCGACATCTGTACCCGATAAATCATCACGAGGATCAGGTTCAGTAAAGCCTTTTTCTTTTGCCAATTTAGTGGCTTCGGACAATGACATGCCCTCATCAAGTTTTCCAAAAATAAAAGAGAGCGAACCTGATAATATGCCAGAGAATTTAATTAGTTCATCCCCAGCATTAAGTAAATTTTGTAAGTTTTCAATAACGGGTAAGCCAGCTCCAACATTGGTGTCGTACTGAAATTTACGTTTACTTTTTTCGGCTTCTTGACGTAAACGTAAATAATAAGCCATTGAACTTGTATTTGCTTTTTTATTTGGCGTGACAACATGAAAACCATTAGCTAAAAAGTCTGCATATTTATCAGATATTTCACCACTAGAAGTACAATCAACTAAAATTGGATTAAGTAATCGATTATTTTTAGCAAACTCAATAATTCCATCTAATGAGTAACTACTTTCACTGTGCTTAATTTGCTCTCGCCAATTTGAAAGATCGATACCATCGCGATTAACAACGTTATGTTTAGAATTAAATAACCCACAAACACGCAAATCGATCTGTTTATTTTTAAGCCATGCTTGTTGACGTTCGATTTGATCAATTAATGCACCACCAACACCACCAACACCAATCACAAACACATCAAGCATTTTATCAGTACCAAATAACATCTGATGTGCAACACGTACGCCCATCACGGCAACATCATTATCAACCACAACTGAAATAGACCGTTCAGATGAACCTTGTGCAATTGCAACAATATTAATATTGGCTCTAGCAAGCGCTGTAAAAAAGTTAGCCGATAAGCCTCGCAATGTCCGCATACCATCACCGACAACAGAGATGATCGCTTGTTTTTCGATCACTTCAATTGGTTCAAGTAACCCATCTTTTAATTCTAAGAAAAACTCATCACTTAATGCTTCTTCTGCGCGATACAGTTCAGTTTGGGGTACACAAAAACTGATACTATATTCTGATGAAGATTGAGTAATGAGTACCACTGAAATACCTGCATAAGACATTGCTGAAAAAACACGGGCAGACATACCAACCATGCCCTTTAATCCAGGACCAGAAACATTGATCATTGCCATGTTATTTAAATTGGTAATACCTTTTACTGGGTTTGTTGAATCAACCACATTTGCTCCAATCAGTGTTCCCGGTGCATCAGGGTTATTCGTATTTTTAATTAAACAAGGGATTTGGAACTGGGCAATAGGTAAAATTGTTCTTGGGTGAAGCACTTTTGCACCAAAATATGAAAGTTCCATGGCTTCTTGATAAGACATCGTTGTAAGTAGTTTAGCATCGGGTACAATACGGGGATCACAGGTATAGACACCATCAACATCTGTCCATATTTCACAGCTATTAGCACGTAAGCATGCTGCTAGTACCGAAGCTGAATAGTCTGAACCATTACGCCCAAGAACAACTAACTCGCCTTTCTCATTACCTGCTGTAAAGCCAGGCATTAAAATAATATGATCTTGTGGGATACGCATTTCACTAATGCGGTGTGAAGACTCTGCAATATCGACCGTTGATTCTAAATAGCTACCCTCTGCAATTAACATCGCGACTGGATTAATTACAGTAACTAAATGCCCCTTAGTCTTTAGTAGTTCTTCCATAATGGCGATAGAAAGTTTTTCACCACGACAGATAATTGATGCATTAATGCTATCAGGGCATTGACCTAATAAACCAATACCCTTAAGCAATTGCTTAATATTATTTAATTCATCAAGTGCAAAGCGTTTCATCTGTTCATAAGCAAAATTAGGTTGTGCTTTTGCAATGCCTTCTAATAAATCAGCAAAGATTTTTTCAGCATCATAGATATTATTTTGTATATCTTGCCCTGCAACTGTTTTTTCTACCATTGCGACTAAATGATTAGTAATTTTAGCCGGTGCTGATAAAACAGCTGCGTTTTGCTCTTGCTTAGCATTATTTTCAATAATCTCTGCAACGCGTAAAAAACGTTCTGCGTTAGCGACAGAAGTTCCTCCAAATTTTAAAACTTTCATATCACACCTTTACTTATTGTTCTAATTTATGCCCATTAAAATCCAAAATACCTTTTGCCAAAAGGCTAGCAATTTTAAAAATATTGCTATAAATATCAAAACTTTATATTTTATTTATTTTTATGCTTTTTGAACATATTTTTTATATAAACTAAAAACCCGCCTTTTTTGGCGGGTTTTTATATTTTTTAAGGGAAAATCAACCCGCCCTATATTGAATAATAGTGCTTAAGGTGCCAATAATGTTTGAAATAGTCATTATCATTTTCATCACTTCCCTAACTAAATTTATACTTTAAACGCTAAAAACAAAACAGCCCGACATTTTCATGTCAGGCTGTAATTTTAAAAAACTTTTTTACTGTTTTCGTACTCATGAACGACTTTATTCAAAGCTTGGTAGATGCTTTCAGTATCTTGTTTTTTTAATGCTTCATCAAGAATATTAAGGTACGATAACATTAACTTTTGATTGTCTTCTGCAAACGTAGGCGATATTTCCTGATCTTCATATAGCATGACATAAGTGCGCGCAAATCCAAAGATCAAAAAATAAACCGCTGCATTTTTTGGGTCTTCTTGAATCAATGTCCACATAGCGTTGCGCAGTTTCACATAGCTATCTGTACCCGGTAAGCTTGTTGCAAATGTTTTAGTCACTTCAGTAAATGTCATTACCATTAACCTCAATCAAAATTACAAGGGAAAAGAATAGCAATCCAAAGAAAGAAGTGCAAGTCTATTTTGTTTTTTATATCTATTTTTTAAAATTAAAGAATATCGATATTTATAATTTAATCCCGATGTTATTTGATTATTCACCTTCTTTGTAAACCGCTAATCCAGCTTGAGCTTGTGCAACAGGCATTATCTCAAGTGAATTAACATTAAAATGTGTTGGTGTATTAACTAGCCATGAGACAGTATTGGCGATATCATCTGGAGTTATATAATCAATACCCTTGTATACGGCAGCTGCTTGCTCATTATTTCCATGAAATCTAACATTAGAAAATTCAGTACCACCACATAATCCAGGTTCGATATTAGTCACCCTAATGTTTGTTCCTAAAAGATCGGTACGCAAATTAGCACTAAATTGTTTAACAAATGCTTTAGATGCACCGTACACATTTCCACCTTTGTAAGCATAGGTACCAGCTACAGAACCAAGGTTAATGATGTAACCAAAATTACGCTCAACCATACTAGGCAAAAGCTGATGGGTCAAGTGGATTAATCCAATTATGTTAGTTTGGATCATTGTTTCCCAATCATTATAATCGGCTTGATAAGCAGGCTCTAACCCCAAGGCCAATCCAGCATTATTAATTAAAATATCGACAGGTTGAAATTCTTTAGGTAGCTGCAACAATATTGACTCTACTGCATCTTTTTTTGTGATATCCAAAGCTAAAAAAGTAAAGTTTCTTCCCAATTCATCCGCTAGCTTTTGTAATTTTTCTGCACGCCTAGCGACACCTACCACTTTATAGCCATCTGCAATTAGCTTACGACAAATAGCTTGCCCAAATCCAGAAGATGCACCAGTAACTAAAGCGATATTCATATTAAATCCCCTTATTGACTATATAACAATTTGAGTGTATTTCCATAAATGCAATAGGTACAAACAAGAAAGTAGTAAATAAAAATATACTAAAACACATACTTTTCTGAAAGTTTTTTACAAATTATGAAATACTAATAAAAAACCCGCTAATTAAGCGGGTTGATATTTAACACTTCATTTAGCTGGTTCTTCCACTGGCTCTTCATCTTTTAATGGAACAATCAAAGTATCAATATGGGTATTATTGATAAGTTGACGAGCAGAAGACATTAATTTACTCCAGAAATCCTGATGATGCCCACACACAACCAGATCAATGTTATATTCGTGAATCGCTTCAATTAATACTTGGTCAAATTCCCCATTGCCCGAAAGAGTATGAGCGATAGGATAACCTGCATCATCCGCTAATTTATTTAATGCAAGATGTGCATCTTCGGTAATACGATCTTTCATATCATTCATATTGATATCAACTAAACCCGTGTAAAGATCTGAATAATTAATACCAACATGAATCAATGATATTTGAGCATTATATGGCCTAGCCATCGAAACGGCTTTTTCGACAAGAACTTCACTTTCAGGTGATAAATCAACTGCGACTAATATATGTTTATAAGCCATGATACTTTACTCCTTCCTATTTTTAACGCTCAAGTAAATTGAAAATCAGTACTCTACTTTTACTACTAAATTAATTTTTGAGCAAGCCAAAAAAGTGATCCAGATAACAAAATCGAAATTGGAAGTGTTAAAATCCATGTTAATGCAATACTTTTAATGGTTTTACTTTGCACGCCACCACCATCAACAATCATCGTCCCCGCAACCGATGAAGAAAGAACTTGAGTTGTCGATACGGGCATGCCGGTGTAACTTGCAATCCCAATTGATAAAGCTGTTGTGATTTGTGCCGATACGCCTTGTGCGTAAGTCATGCCTTTCTTACCAATTTTTTCACCGATAGTAATCGCCACACGACGCCAACCAATCATCGTCCCTACCGCTAATGCGGAGGCAACCGCAACAATAATCCAAATTGGGGCATACTCTACTGTCTTAAGTAAATCATTATTTAAAGATTTAAGATATTGTTTGTCTTCTGATGATACATTCGGTTGTTTGGCAACATGAGATACCGTATCAGATAAACATAACAATATACGTCTAGTTTGTGATCGTTGATCAACAGTCAATGAGTCGTAATCATTGATTTTGTTAAATAAGTGATTAGCAATCCCTAATGTGATAAATGAGCGTGAATAATCACAATGATATTTATTCAAATCGCCTTCTGGAATACTGGTGTCTAACGCAGGCTGCGTACCAATTATTGTATTTAAATCATCATTATGGGTAACAAAATACTCTTGAATATTGTGAATCGCATTACGAGTATTTGTAATATCATAGGTCGATGCATTCATGTTAACAATAAAGCCTGCAGGAGCAATGCCCATTAATACTAACATTAATAAGCCGATACCTTTTTGCCCATCATTAGCACCATGTGAAAAACTCACACCAGCAGCTGAAATTATAAGCATAATGCGAATCCAAAAAGGGGGTTTCTTTTTGCCATAGAGTTTTTCACGTTGTTCTGGCGTCATGAAAATACGTTCTCGTTTTTTGCTGCTTTTTTTACTTTGGCTTTTACGTGTCCAATATTTCCTCAACAAAAAGATCATCAAGCCTGCAATCACAAGACCTACAACAGGGGAAACAATTAATGATAAAAAGATATGAATCATCTTAGGAATATTAAGGGCATCTATTATTGATGTATCCATAATAAATGCGTTAGTCAGTGCCACACCAATAATTGAACCAATTAGGGTATGTGAGCTTGATGCTGGAATACCAAGATACCATGTTCCAAGATTCCAAATGATAGCCGCAAATAAAATAGAAAAGACCATAGCAAGCCCATGTGATGAACTTACATTAAGTAATAAATCAGTAGGTAATAGATGAACTATGGCATAAGCCACACTGAGGCCACCAAGCAAAACCCCAAAAAAGTTAAACATACCAGCCATAAAAACAGCGAGTTGTTCCTTTAATGCCCTAGTATAAATTACTGTTGCAACAGCATTAGCTGTGTCGTGGAATCCATTAATTGCTTCATAAAAGAGTACAAAAAACAGTGCCAAAACTAATAGTATAATGGTCGAAAATTCTAATTCAGCAAATAGATGTAACATAATATATCTTTCTGTTGTTAATAGCGGCCCTATTATCCTTGAGAATAGGGCAATGAGCAAAACAATTTTTAAATTTTTCGTTTTGCATAATGTGCAGCTAAAAGCGCACAAATCATTAATTGAACTTGATGAAAAATCATTAAGGGTAAAATCATTATGCCAATTATCGACATGGGAAAGATAATGCTAGCCATAGGAATACCGCTCGCTAAGCTTTTTTTGGAACCACAAAACACAATAGTGATTTCATCTTCTTTGTTAAAACCCAGTAATCTTGAACCATAAGTTGTTATTAATAAAACAATAATTAACAATATAATAGAATAAAAAATAATTGATAAAAGTGATAACAAACTAATTTGAGACCAAATGCCATTAGCAACGGCATCACTAAAAGCTACATATACAACTAATAGAATCGAGAATCGATCGGTTTTGGAAATGACACTTTTATATTTATCCACCCATTTGCCAATAAAGCGTCTTGATAAGTGACCAAGTAAAAATGGCAACATAAGTTTTAACATGA
Source organism: Gilliamella sp. X-57 (assembly GCF_057063565.1). Lineage (NCBI taxonomy): Bacteria > Pseudomonadati > Pseudomonadota > Gammaproteobacteria > Orbales > Orbaceae > Gilliamella > Gilliamella sp. X-57. The sequence goes on from NZ_JBXSQI010000023.1 coordinate 28,804, forward strand.
TAGAAGTGATGGCATCTAGCATATTCATAGAATTTGAAGCTTGGGTATGCATCAATAAATTCACTAAAACAGGCGAAATAACCACCCCTAATAATGTTGATGCTGAAGCACTACAAATAGCCGCAGCCACATTGCCTTTTGCAATTGAGGTAAACGCAATAGCAGATTGAACGGTTGCTGGTAATACGCAAAGATAAACAAAACCTAAATAAAGATTTTGTGATAAAAAAGTGGGAACCAAAACTTGCATTATCACCCCAAGGATCGGGAAGATAACAAAAGTAGTCATAAAAATAACCAAATGCAATCGCCAATTTTTTATGCCAATAACAATTGCTTGAAAAGAAAGCTTGGCACCATGCATAAAAAAGAGTAAGCCAATAGCAAAGGTTGTGAGGTTTTCAAAAAAAACTTTGGTTTGCCCCTCACATGGGAAAAAGCTTGCTGTAATAACGACACAAATTAGCGTTAATAAGAATGGATCAAGTTTAAAACGTTGGAGTATATTCATAGCTTTTAGCTTAATTAGTTAAAAAAAATCGCCACAATTGTGGCGATCTAAATAGAAAATAAAGTTTATTCTAAGAAACTACGAAGCACATCGGATCGACTTGGATGGCGTAACTTACGCAAGGCCTTAGCTTCAATTTGACGAATACGTTCACGTGTGACATCAAATTGTTTACCGACTTCTTCTAGCGTATGATCTGTATTCATATCAATACCAAATCGCATACGTAACACTTTGGCTTCTCTTGGCGTTAATCCAGATAAGATATCGCGTGTCGCACTGCGTAAGCTTTCAGACGTGGCTGCATCTAACGGTTGCTCAAGAGCGGTATCTTCAATAAAGTCACCTAAATGGGAATCTTCATCATCCCCAACAGGTGTTTCCATTGAAATAGGTTCTTTAGCAATCTTAAGCACCTTACGAATTTTGTCTTCTGGCATTTGCATGCGCTCTGACAACTCTTCAGGCGTTGGTTCACGACCAATCTCTTGTAACATCTGACGTGAAATACGGTTTAGTTTATTGATTGTTTCAATCATATGCACTGGAATACGGATTGTTCTTGCTTGATCTGCAATAGAACGAGTAATGGCTTGCCTTATCCACCAAGTTGCATAGGTTGAGAATTTATAACCACGGCGATATTCAAACTTATCAACCGCTTTCATCAAACCAATATTACCTTCTTGAATAAGATCTAAGAATTGTAATCCGCGGTTAGTATATTTCTTCGCAATAGAGATAACGAGTCGCAAGTTAGCTTCAACCATTTCTTTCTTAGCACGACGTGCTTTAGCTTCACCAATAGACATACGTCGATTAATATCTTTAATTTGCTCAATAGAAAGATTAGTTTCTGTTTCAATTTGCTGTAATTGATTGATCTGAACTTGGATAGGTTCTTCAAATTCTTTCAAACTTACAGCAAATGCACTTTTAGCAGTTAATGCCTTATGATACCAGTTCATGTTATTTTCATTACCGGTAAAATGCGTCATAAACTGCTTTTTCGGCATTTTACATTGTTCCACACAGATCTTCATAATGGCACGTTCATGCGTTCTAACGCGCTCCATCATGCTTCTCATATTATTAACAAGAATATCAAACTGCTTAGCAACTAAACGGAATTGTTTGAATATTTCTGATAGATTTTCGATCTCATTTTGTGCTTTTTTATGAGCACGACCATATTTTTTTATAGCCTCAGAGGTTTTATCATGTTGCTCTTTTAATTCAGCAAATTTAGCTTTTGCAACTTCAGGATCGATAGAAACATCATCATCAGTTGAAGCATCGCTTTCTTCATCCTCGTTCTCATCGTCGCTATCATCAATGTCAATTTCGGTTTCACTAACTAACTCTTCAGGTAGTTCTTCCGCAACTTCTTCAGCATTCGGATCAACAAAACCTGTAATCAAATCAGATAAGCGAACTTGTCCGCTTTCGATTAAATTATATTGCTCTAAAAGATAGGTAATGGCTTCTGGATATTCGGATACTGAAGTTTGAACCTGATTAATACCATCTTCAATACGCTTAGCAATATCAATTTCGCCTTCACGCGTTAACAGTTCAACCGCCCCCATTTCACGCATATACATACGAACGGGATCGGTTGTTCTACCAATTTCTGACTCAACATTAGATAATACTAATGCTGTCGCTGCTTCAACGGCCTCTTCATCAGGGACATTATCGGAAAGTAATAACTCATCAGAATCTGGGGCTTCTTCAAGAACTTGAATCCCCATATCATTAATCATTTGGATAATATCTTCAATCTGATCTGAATCAATAATCTCTTCAGGCAAGTGATCGTTGACATCAGCATAGGTTAGGTATCCTAGCTCCTTACCTCGAATGATTAGGAGTTTAAGCTGTGATTGAGAATTTTGCTCCATAAAAGGTATCCACTTTAGTTATTTGGTCATCTATATTATATATGTAGAACAGTATCTGAAATCTACATGTACCCTATATATTTAGTCTTTTTTTGATAAAACAAGTATTAAAGTCGCCAATTCTTTTTTCTCTGCGGTACTTAAACCGGAGACTCTCTCTTTTGCGATTAGTTCATCTTGCCTTTGGACGAGTATGTTATCATACAACTCTTTTAAAGTATGTGAAAAAGTTGAATCTATTTCATCATCTTGATAATGACACTCCCATGTTGATAAACGATTTAATTGTTTATAAAACGGTCTATCTATACACTCTGTTAATATTTGTGCTGTCGTTATATTGGGATAACGTTGACATAATTCAAGTAATTCAATGAAGATCTCAATACCTGCCATTTTAACTTGGCGAATCACATTAATATCAGAAACTTGCTCAGCAAGATTAGGATATTGAAGTAATAAACCAATTAAAACACGCATAGTGGTTAATTTCATTTGTGATACAGGGGCTTTTTCTTTCGCCTTTTCATCACCTTTAGAGCGATTTTCATTCATTAATTGCTCTAGCTGAGAAACATCAAGCAAACCTAAATAATTGCCAAGTTTTTGTAATAAATTTAATCTGAAAGCTTTTGCCTTAATTTGATCAAGTAGCGGTAAAGCTAACGAGCTCAATTTAGCTTTTCCTTCAGCAGTTTTTAAATCAACCTGTTTCAAAAGTTCATCAAATAAAAACTTTGATAAATTTGAGGCCTCATTTAAATATTTTTCAAAACCCGCTTTACCAACTTTACGAACAAAACTATCCGGATCTTCATCTTGAGGTAAAAAAGCAAAGGTAATTTTCTTACCATCGATTAAGCAAGACAATAATACATTAAGAGCTCGCCATGCGGCACTTCGCCCAGCATTATCGCCGTCATAACAAAATATTACCGAATCTGTTGCTCTAAATAATAACTTAATATGTTCTTCTGACGTTGCCGTACCTAAAGAAGCAACTGCATAATCAATGCCATATTGAGCAAGCGAAACCACATCCATATAACCTTCAACCACAATGAGTTGTTGAGGATTACGATTCACTTCTTGTGTTTCATAAAGTCCATAAAGTTGAAAACCTTTATGGAAAATTGGGGTTTCCGGTGAATTAATATATTTTGCTGGGTCATTAATGATAGTTCGGCCACCAAATGCTATCACGTTTCCTTGCCTATCACGGATAGGGAACATGATTCGTGCCCGAAAGCGGTCATATTGATTACCACTATCATTGGTTACAAGCATTCCTGCTTGTTCATAAAGCACTGCTTCAGCTTTTGTTTTAACAATGTTTTGTGAAGTTAACCGCCAATCATTAGGGGCAAAACCAATTTTATATCTAGCAATAATTTCAGCGTTAAGCCCTCGATTTTCAAGATATTTTTGAGCATCAATAGATGTTGGTAATACTAATTGCTGCTGGTAGAAATCCGTGATTTTAGCCATCAAGGTATACAAATCACGACGTACATTTCGAGATTCAATATGCTTGGATTGATCTATTTGATTGTTATCACGATCAATATAAGGTACTCGAATCCCTTGCATACTAGCCAATTCTTCAATAGCTTCAGGGAAAGACAACCGTTCATATTGCATTAAAAAATTAACAACCGATCCCGATGCACCACATCCAAAACAGTAATAGATCTGCTTTTTCTCATTAAGCGAAAAAGAGGCTGTTTTTTCATCATGGAAAGGGCAGCAACCAAAATAGTTATTCCCCTTTTTTTTCATTTTAACGCGTTTACTAATCACATCAAGAATGCTAGTTCGAGCAATGAGATCTAAAATGAAATCGCGAGGGATATGACCTTTCATGATAAATTTTCAACCAATTTAGGTGTTATAGAAAGACAACAAGCCGTATCAAAAATACGGCTTGTTAGAATTCTTTATATTAAAAAGATAACAAATTGATTTTAATATCAATTCAAGTTTTCAGTATAAATAATCTTAAAAACAATTAATATAGACGAGTGCGACGAGCGTTTTCTCTTTCTAATTTTTTAGCATGGCGTTTAACAGCTGCCGCTTTAGCTCGTTTACGAATAGTCGTTGGTTTTTCGTAAAATTCACGATTACGAACTTCAGCTAAAACTCCTGCTTTTTCACAAGAACGTTTGAAACGACGTAATGCTACATCGAAAGGTTCATTTTCACGTACTTTAATTACTGGCATGTGCCTCTCACCTCAAATTTGTTTAATATCACAAGGGACTAAAATTTAGTGCGCAATTTTACCCCTAATCAATATATGTTGTAAAGTAAAAAATCGAATTATTCTAAGAGAGCAAATTAATTTGCCAATCAACATATAGCGTCAGATAATAAATGAAATCTGATTAAGAATAAACAGGAGTTTTTCATGCCATCATTTACAGGTCAATATCCAACTCGCCGCTTACGTCGTAATCGTGCCCATGATTTTAGTCGTCGTATGGTTGCAGAACACAGCTTGACCGTCAATGACCTCATTTATCCAGTTTTCATTATTGAAGGCAATAATGTTACTGAACCGATTACCTCAATGCCAAATGTAAATCGAATGAGTATTGATGTATTACTAAAAGAAGCAGAACAAGTAGCTAAATTAGGGATTCCTGTTCTTTCATTATTTCCTGCTATTGAACCAGCAAAAAAATCACTACTTGCTCAAGAAGCATATAATGAAACGGGATTAGTACCGAAAGCGATTCGAACATTAAAAAAAGAGTTCCCCGAGCTAGGCATACTCACTGATGTCGCACTTGATCCTTATACCACCCATGGACAAGACGGCATTATTGATGAACAAGGGTACGTGCAAAACGATCGCTCTGTTGAGACGCTTGTAAAACAAGCGCTAATGCAAGCAGAAGCGGGAGTAGACATTATCGCACCAAGCGATATGATGGATGGACGCATTGGCGCAATACGTAATGAGCTAGAAAAACACGGTTTTGTTAACACCCAAATTATGGCTTATTCAGCCAAATATGCATCTTGTTTTTACGGTCCTTTCCGTGATGCTGTCGGTTCTGCCCAAAATATTAAAGGTGGCAATAAAAAAACTTATCAGCTCGATCCTGCTAACAGTGATGAAGCATTACAAGAAATTTATCAAGATTTAAGCGAAGGTGCAGATATGGTCATGGTTAAACCGGGTATGCCTTATCTTGATATCGTGCAAAGAGTCAAAGAAACTTTTGCTGTGCCGACTTTTGCTTATCAGGTTTCTGGCGAGTATGCCATGTTAACAGCGGCAATTGAAAAAGGTTGGTTAGATGAAAAATTAGCCATTACGGAGTCTTTACTTTGTTTTAAACGCGCAGGAGCCGATGGTGTATTAACCTATTTTGCCAAACAAGTCGCCGAATGGTTACACCAAAAATAAATATATTTATTCAAATAGATAATAATTACGCACTCCAATATTTGGAAGGCGTATTTATTCCTATACCGGACATGAATATCAAAGCACAGGCGAACACCTATTTGTTAAAACGTGTAATAACGATTATATCAATCAATAATTTACAAAACCTACCTGCAAACGAATGGGAAAGCGGAAAGAATGATACGGTTAAACCGCATAAAGCGATTTCAGGGAAAACCCCTTATGAGTTTTTAGAAGATTATTTTAATCATGAAGTGTAAACAACCTGACTTTCCCTACAAAATATCTAACATATCGAATCATATTATCAACCATACTGCTTAATAACAATACAACTTCCATTCTTCCTTGGGCATCGATAATAAGAAATAAAAATAAGTGATTACTTAGCCTTGGTTAATAATTACTCTTTGCTGAAAATCGTAAAAAAGTTTCAGGGAAGCTATATGTTTAAGTAAAAATCTGATAATATTTACAGGGATAAGCGATAAGGGAATAAAAAATGATTTATGAACTCGTACCAACCGAATTGCATGATGAATTCAAAGCTTTTCATCATGACCTAGAAAAAATAGCATCGCAACATGTAGAAGCTTGTCCATTTTGTAAAAAAACTGCATTTTATTTAATTCGTTCAAAACCAACTAAAACATACCGCTGTAAAGATTGTCATAAATATTTTACCGTTTCAACCAATACTCCTTTCAATCGTTTAATGCCATTTAATTGGCTAGAACTTATCTTTACTAGTCGTATAAAAAATATTAGTTATCTCAATATTGCAGAAAAACTTGAAAGCTCATTAGAAAAGGTAATACGTCGAGATCGTGCTATTATTCATTATCTTCAAATCCATTACCCATCATTGCATAAGTGGTATACACATCAAAAACAAACCACATTAATGCCAACTTTAGCAGAACAACATCAAACCATTAAAGCTAAAGTAACCGCCTTATTGAATGAACAAAGTCCAACGTGTATACACTGCGGATCGAACGAAACAACCAAAGTCGGTTCTCGCACTTGCTATCGCTGTAGGCGCTGTCGACATAGTTTTAATATTTTAAGCAACACTAGTTTAAACCGGATACCAAAACCTGAATTATGGCTACAATTCATCGATCTACTTGTTTCTGGAGCTAATAATTTACAAATAAGAAAAGCACTTAATTTACACAATGATACTGTACGTAAATGGCGTTCGGCTTGGTACCACATGATGAAAGATTGGCACTGCGAAGCACTTGCTATTTGGTGCAAAAATAAATAAGACAACAGAATAAAAGGAAATCAGCTCTATGAAAAAAAATAGTTTATTTTTATATATATGTATATTGAGCAGTACACTATCCATCAGCGGTTGCAATGATAAAAAAACAGTTGAGGAAAAAAACTTGCCACAATTACCGACAGCAATGATTAATAGTTATCTTTTTCATACTGAACCAGAACTTTTACCGTTTAGTAAAATGATTAAACAGCAACATATTCAAGGATCATCAAGTAAAATCATTAACTACAATGAACAAGGCTTTGTAGCTAATTATGATTTAGAAGGGTTACATGGCGACATTAACTATGAAACAGCTAAATATAGCTACGGCATGGGTGACACCAGAAATGTTTATGAGATTACTTTTGATTCATCGAAAAATATTCTTGGCATGAAAAACAATAATAATGATATAGTTGCAAGTTCAGAATTTGATGAACAAGGTCGTTTAGTTGAAACTACCCTATCACGATTTGCAGAAAATAACGTCATTTTTAACAGTAAAATTATTTATGATAACAACCGTGTCGAGCTTGTGTTATATAACGCTTATGTTCCTGTTGATGAAAAAACAAAGTTTCCTGTATTAGCACAAGAAAAAGATGTCGTTTACAATGCCAATAAACAATTAGAAAAAACCATCACTAGAACCTTTAAATTAGCATCAAATGGTGACATCATCATTAATGATAAAAATGAACAAGAGGTTGAACTCACCGAAACGTGTACTTATTCGGATTATAATCAAAACAACGATTGGACTAAAGCTGTTTGTATTACAACAGGCGATGAATCAAAAACTGTTAATCTAATTAGAACTATTGAATATAATTAATCATTGCCATATTCATCATAGTCACGGCAAAGTGTAATTGTATCTTCAATTAAGCGTCTTGCAATGGTGCCATACTCTGGAATTTTAGGTAATTGTGTGTAATGGTACCAGTTTGCTTCAATCAGTTCATTTTTGTCTACCACTATTTCACCACTATCATAATCAGCTAAATAAGCCATCATTAATGAATTAGGAAATGGCCAAGGTTGCGAGCCTACATAACGAATATTCTTAATTTTGATTCTTGACTCCTCAAATACTTCCCGCTCAACTGCGGTTTCCATTGTTTCACCAATTTCAGTGAAACCAGCTAAAACAGTATATAAGTTATCTTGATTATGCCTAACATGCTTTGCTAATAAAATTTTATTTTTGTGGCGAATAGCCACGATAATAGATGGTGAAATTTGTGGATAGTAACGCTCTTTACAATGGTCACACATACAGCACCATTCTGTATTACTAATATACATCTCATGTCCACAATAGCCACAATACTTATGAGAACGATAAAACTCAGAAAGTTGTACAGCTCGACCTGCCATATTAAATAGTGATTGATCAGTTATATCCAGTAATTGACGAATTGAACTCATTGCATTTTTCATTTCATCACAAATCAACCAAGCAATTTGCCCATTCCATTCGCCTATTGGTTGCGCACGCTTATGGGTAAAACCGAGCTGATCGGCACGCCCAACAGGAACATCACCATTAGGCAACCATAATCGACCATTAGCACTGACAAACCAATAACCGATTTCATTACCGGTTAAATTAAATTGTTGTATATTCATATCATTGACACCAAAAATAAAAACGAAAAAGGAGGATTTACTCCTCCTTTTTTCAATACTATTTCTTTTTCTTCTCGTAAAGCCCTTTTTTCTCAAGTTCCCAGTAGATAACACGCTGCTGAGCAATTGTGAATAAGTTACTAACGATATAATATAAAACTAAGCCTGATGGGAACCATAAAAAGAACAACGTAAAAATTAATGGCATATAAGTCATTAATTTTTGTTGTAGTGGATCGGTAACAGGTGTTGGTGACATCTTTTGGATTAAGAACATGCTAGCACCCATTAATAAAGGCAAAATATAATAAGGATCTTGCGCTGATAAGTCATAAATCCAAAGTGCAAATGGCGCATGCCGTAGTTCAACTGCGTTGCCTAACATATAGAACAAAGACAAGAAAATTGGCATCTGAATTATTAACATCAAACACCCTCCTAATGGGTTCACTTTTTCTTGTTTGTAAATTGCCATTGTTTCCATACTCATTTTTTGTCTATCATCACCATAGCGCTCTTTTAAAGCTTCTATACGAGGTTGCAATAACTTCATTTTTGCCATTGAACGATACTGCGCACGAGTTAATGGAAATAAAATACCTCGAACAATAAATGTGATAACAATAATTGAGAAGCCCCAATTACCAATAAAACTTTGAATAAACTTCAATAAGTAAAATAATGGTTGTGATAAGAACCATAACCAACCATAGTCAACAACTAAATCAAGATGATTAGCTGTTTCTTTCAATTGACTTTGAATTTCTGGTCCTAACCATAATTTGGCTCCAATGGTTTGTGTACTACCCACTGGAATAATAGCTGACTCACCTTTGAAACCAATCGTTGCTTGTGATTTATTAGCCGCTGCTCGTGTATAAAATAAGTTATTTTTATCCTGTGTTGGTACCCATGCTGAAGCAAAATAGTGCTGTAACATCGCAACCCAGCCTGTTTGCGTCTCAACCGCTAACGCTTTATCTTTGATATCATCAAAACTATATTTGCTGTAGTTAGTATTCGAACTTGAATAAGCGGTGCCACGGAATGCGCTTTGTCCAACTCCACTTCCCCCTTCGGTTGGTATATCATCAGGTAATTTAATGGTTTGTTTTAATTGACCATACATTGCTACATCAACAGGCGCATTGCTTTGGTTATTAATGTCATACTGAACATCAACAGCATAATTACCACGATGTAATATGTAATATTTAGTATAACTTACACCATTAACTTGATAAGTAAGTGGAACACGCAATTCATCTTGCCCATCAGCTAACACATATTCAGACTTTTCAGTTTGATATACAGGGCGTTTTGAGCCTTGAGTCGCATTATCTGGACCATCTTTACCTGTTAAACCACTTTCTGCAATATAAACAAAATCGGGGCGTGATGTTAATAATTGGAAAGGCGTGCCAGAATGAAGCGTTTGCTCATATTTTAACAGTTGTGCAGCTTGTACATCACCGCCATAAGTATTAATGGTGAGTGACAATACATCTGATTTTACAGTAACTGTTTTACCCAGCATTGAGCCATCAGCTGAATCATCATCACTCATTTGTTGAGTTAATTGATTTGCGATTGGCGGTTTAGGTGCGTGATCTTCCTCCCACGCTTTCCAAATGAAAAAAGATACAAAAAGTAAAGCAATGACTAAAATATTACGTTGAGATCCCATTAGTGTTTTTCTCTATTGGTTTTAATTTTTGGAGGAACAAAGTCTTCTCCTCCTTCATGTAAAGGATGACATTTTAATACACGTTTAACTGTTAGCCAACCACCTTTTATTAATCCAAAACGTCGTAATGCAATTATTGCGTATTGTGAACATGTCGGTGTAAAACGACATTTAGGGCCAAGTAAAGGACTAATAACACGCTGATACACACGAATAAAAAGCACAAAAGCATTTACTATCATACATTTACATGCATAAACATGCTGTTTGATAATTAATTTAAATTTATTCAAACCTCGTACTTGGTTATGATTCGCTGGCATAATTTATTTAGTGTTTCAACGATTTGCTGATTATCTAAGTCTATAACAGGTTGTTTAGCCATCAAAATAAAATCGATATTAGGAAGTTGATGTTGATGATGTCGAAAATACTCTTTAGCCAGCCGCTTGATGCGATTACGCTCATGAGCTCGTTTTACCTGTTTTTTAGCTATAGCAAACCCTAATCGCATATGATTATGGTTATTTTTACGTGCAACTAACGTTAAAAAAGGAGAGCCAGCTCGAATGGACTCTTGAAAGACATGATTGAAATCAAAGGGAGTTAACAATCGTAACTCCCGCGGAAAAGTGAACTTAATCACCCAACTTTAAATCAGCTAGCAACAGTTAAACGAACACGGCCTTTAGCACGACGGCGAGCAAGAACTTGACGACCGTTTTTAGTTGCCATACGAGCACGGAAGCCGTGAGTTCTATTGCGTTTTAATACTGATGGTTGAAATGTGCGTTTCATGACGATTTATATCCAAATCTAATTTATCAACAGGTTGCAGAGTTTAAACTCCACAGCATTAATTAAAGAGGTCGGAATTATAGAGCCTATTTTATTTTCCGTCAATGAGATTTTCATAGAATGTTTTTTGCAATTTAACCCCATATTAAGTGAATTAATCATTCACTGATAGTACACGCTTACTTTTTTCACCGCCCACTTCGCGCGCTAATTTAGGCACTAAATAACCCGATACTTGATCAGCAAGTTGTTTCATTATTATTTTTGCGGACTCATCATCAACCAAAAAATGAGCAGCGCCTTGCACTTTATCTAACAAATGGATGTAATAAGGCAAAATCCCAATATCAAAAAGCTTATTGCTCAACTGAGCCAAAATATCGGCATTATCATTAATATTTTTCAACAATACGCTTTGATTTAGCACAGTTACACCGCTTTGTTTTAAAAGCTTAATTGCATAAGCAACAGCACTATCAATCTCATTTGAATGATTAATGTGAGTAATGACTATTATTTGCAACCTACTTTCAGCAAATAACCGACAAAGTTCAGGCGTCACTCGCGAAGGAATAACAACGGCCAAACGTGTATGGATTCGTAATCGCTTAATATGTGGGATTTTTTCTAGTGCATTAATCAAAAAAGCCATTTCATGATCTTTTGCCATTAGTGGATCACCACCAGATAAAATAATTTCATCAAGTTCAGGGTGATTTGCAATATATTCAAGCGCAATACCAAGGTTCTTTTTATTGCCTTGATTATTATGATAAGGAAAATGCCGCCTAAAACAGTAACGACAGTTAATTGCACACGCCGTTTTTGTGATCAACAATGCGCGATTATGATACTTATGCAATAACCCTGCAATGGTATTATCTTGCTCTTGTAATGGGTCATGACTGTAGCCATCAACTTTTAATAATTCCTTATCATGACAAAGCACCTGTAGTAAAAGTGGGTCATTACTATCCCCCTTTTTCATTCGGTTAATAAAAGCCCTAGGGACACGAAGCGGAAACTGTTTTTTTGCCTGTTGCATAGGGATTGAGATGGTGTCAGGATCTAGACCTAAATAGGAATATAAAACGTTGATATCTGTCACAACATTGGCAAGATCAACAATCCATTCATCTTTATTATTTGGTAGTTCAATTTTTTGCTGTATAATATGGCTCATTTTTTGTAATTCAGAATTTTAGTTGGAGCTTTTATGGCATCTTATAGTACTAATGAGTTTAAAGCTGGTCTTAAAATAATGCAAGATGGTGAACCGTGTGTCATTGTTGAAAATGAATTTTATAAACCGGGTAAAGGTCAATCCATCAATCGCGTAAAAATTAAAAAATTACTTTCAGGTAAAACTGTCGATAAAACATTCAAATCAGGCGAATCAGTCGAAGCGGCTGACGTTGTTGATATGAACTTAACTTACCTCTACACCGATGGTGAGTTTTGGCATTTTATGAATAACGACACATTTGAACAACTTTCGGCTGATGCTAAAGCAGTTGGCGACAATGCAAAATGGTTGGTTGATCAAGCTGAATGTATTTTAACATTATGGAATGGTCAACCAATTGCTGTAACACCACCAAATTTTGTTGAACTTGAAGTGATCGAAACGGATCCAGGTTTAAAAGGCGACACAGCAGGAACCGGTGGTAAACCAGCGACTTTATCAACTGGTGCGGTAGTCCGTGTACCTTTATTTGTACAAATTGGCGAAGTCCTTAAAGTGGATACTCGCTCAGGAGAATATGTATCACGCGTTAAATAAAATCGCGTACTTTTAAGTTCGCTTTTACCCCCCGAAAAGAGAGGTTGGTCTAACCTCTCTTACTTATCTAAATAGCACAAATTTAAAATTCAAGCTTACTGTTTTCCAGTTATTAAAATCCTTTAAAATCTGTCGAAATTTAATTATCAACACAATCAACGTTGATAAATTGAAAATGCTAATTTTTATTGCTGACAAGCTATAAGAGCACAAGCTTTTAAACCTCGTCGACTTGTGAGCCCGCTTTAGGCAAGGCTTTGTTCTTTGATTGCTTGTCCTTAATTAGCGCTATAAGCCCGTGCGCAACCCAAGGATTAAGAACAGCCATTAAACTAGGGAGTGGTGCAAAGGCCATAATTGATAATGGAGGCACTGAACCAATAAATGTCACCGTTGCCCGATCCCACATCGAACTGACCGCTGAACTGACCACTCATCGCCGTATCACTTGTCCAATAGTTGTAGGGGACGAAATCTGCACCACTATAATTGTACATGAGCCCCCACTCCGTGAATAATCCAGCATCTATTTGACGCTGATAATGATTACCACTTGATGGTGGCGTTGCGCCAATGGATCCTTGGCAATGCAAACCTGAGTCAAGACCAGAACAAATCGCGTTAGTCAGCTCCTTGACCTGTGGCACACGATAACCCAAACGACTACACCAAGTTACCATATCAGGATAGTAATATAATTCAGCTCCTCGGTTCACAAACCATTTCTGTATGACAAATCCATATCTTACTATCTCTTTACCCTCTCTATCTCTACCCACTAACTCAAAGGCCTGTGGTAACTTTGGCACGGTAATTTGATTAGGATAGGGATCACCCCATTGAGTTCTTGCCTCTGGACCTGTTAGCGTCACACGAAACTCGACATAGCCTTCGTCATTACATTCTGTTTTTCGCGTCACTGTGGCAGTAATTCCCTCATGCGTAACTGGCGCTCCCCATGTCAATTCACTTGCTTCTCCCATTATGATGAAATCAAAATATAATCCATCAGCCCCCGTAGTTGGGAAGTTAAGCGCGTATGATGCTGGATCCGTTGATTGAACTAGGAATCCATAATCGGGGTTCCATATGTCAGCGGGGCCCGCGAAGTGAAGCCTGCCGTAATCAAGATTAGGTCTTACGGATTTGAGGATCCCCCATTGTGACGATGGCAGTATTATGGCATCACTACGATTTTCCCCTCGACCACTTTTACCTATTAATGCCTGCGAATTCCATGAAAAAGACAATAATAACACAGCCAATACCAACGAGATTTTTCGAGATAATTTTGGTGATGATTTGAAAGATAATTTCGAGGATATACACGAGGTAAGAGCTAAAACCCGTCTAAGGTGTCTATTCGATAAATTTAAGACATAAGTTTGCCAGTGCTGGTGTCTGGTGTCTGGTGTCTAAAATGATAATGCATTATGGTTTACCTGTCAAGTAAATTTATGTTTTATTTGGTTTTTTATGCTTATATGCTTATTAAATAAGCCAAATTTTCAACTGATTAAAGTATAATCGTTTAAAAAAAGTTTGGCTAGTTTTTTGGGTGATTTTTATAAAGATTTATTAAGAGTTATTTTTATGAAGCTCTGTGAAAAGCTTTAAGGGTTTCAAATTTTTGTTTTTTGTAAAAAATAAAAATAAAATCAAAACTATACCTAAAAAATCTACAGAACAAACATACAACTATCATAACACCGAAAGGTGTGAATATAGCTGCCTTTTCCTGCTTCGGAATGTACCGATAAAGTAGGGGTAAATTTATTTTGCACCCATGTAGTTTAACTGGCGCCATGATTCATAAACCACAACAGCTACAGAATTAGATAAATTCATACTACGGCTCGTCGCTAACATGGGAATACGTATTTTTTTATCTTGAGGTAATGCATCCAGTATGACTTTCGGTAAGCCTCTAGTTTCTGGCCCAAACATTAAAAAGTCATGTTGCCGGTAATTAACTTCATTATAAGACCTTTGCCCTTTTGTGGTTAAGGCATAAACTTGTGTCAACAAGTCGATTTGATTGGCATCTAAGAAATGGTTGAGATTTTTATAACGTTTTACATCAACAAATTCTTGATAATCAAGCCCAGCTCGTCTTAATTTTTTGTCATCCCAGAAAAAACCCATGGGTTCAATAATATGTAAATTAAAACCAGTGTTAGCACAAAGGCGAATAATATTACCAGTATTAGCGGGAATTTCGGGTTCAAATAAAACAATATTTAAGACTGAATTTGACACAACTTTTCTCTTTCACTATTTATTGATGTTTATGAATTGGCAATACTATCACAATTCTAAGTCCGCCAAGATGACTTTTTTCAGCTTTTACGGTTCCGTGATCGCGTATAATGGCATTGGCAACAATAGCGAGCCCTAATCCAGTTCCACCTGATTGGCGATCTCGAGCTTCACTTGTACGATAAAAAGGTCTAAAAATTTGTTCTAATTCATTTTCAGCAACCCCTGGGCCATCATCATCAATAGTAATGGTTATCTTTTTTTGTTGTGCCACAAAATTGACAACAATCTGTTTATTGGAATAACGAAATGCATTACGTATAACGTTTTCAAGTGCACTACATAAAGCAACTGGATAACATAGAATGGTATGGTTGGTTGGAAGATTGGCAACGGTAAACTTCTTGCCTATTTGTTCTGCTTCAAAAGCGGCATTATCAAGCACTTGTTTAAACAACAGATTAATTTGATTAAATTCACGGATTTCATTATTGTCATATTGCTGCCTTGCCAATGATAATAAATCACCAATCATAGAATCTAACTTTAATGCCTCAATATCAATACGCACAACTTCATTGCTTTCACCTTGTTTTCGACGTAATAAAGCTGTAGCAAGCTGCAACCGAGTCAAAGGCGTGCGTAGTTCATGAGAAATATCTGAAAACAGGCGGTGCTGCACCTCCTGCATTCGCTTAAGCTCCCTAAGCATATGGTTAAAACTAGCACCAGTTGCTTTATATTCTGAGGATCCTATTTGTTCAAGTTCTGGCCACTCTTGTAAATTGCCTTTTGCAACCTGATCTGCTGCTTTTTTCAGTCCTCGTGCTGGTTTAGCTATACTCCAAGATAACCACAGTAAAAAAGGCGAACTGGCAAGCATGGTCAAAGCTAATAATAAAAAAGGATGATCAAATATAAAGTTAACGAATTGTGATTGAATGCCAGTTGCTTGTTGTAAGATATACAATTGATATTCTGTATTGGCATAATGGACTAAAAAAGGCCCTATAATTTCTTGTGAATCATAAATCTTTTTGGCTGGATCATCGACATTACTGGATTTTTCTCTAAAATTCTTCACTAAATCGATATTTTTAGTCTCAGCGGTAATGATTTGCTCATTGGGTGTAACAATAAATAAAGATTGACCTGATTTCTGGTGATTATCCATCACAACAATAAAACGCATCCACCATCGAAAACTATCTTTAGGCACATTAACAAGATCATTCTCAACCTGACGAGCTAGTATATTACCTGCTTCTTTATCTTTATTTGCTAAATACGTTAAATTTCGAGAATCAAGGCTCGGTAATACCATTATTAACATGAGAAAAAAAACGATGGTCAGTAAAAATATAGTGAAAATTCTGATTGTTAATCGATCAAAAATCCACATATTATCTGACCTTCTTAAATGTTATTCTAGCCTTACAACAAATCATCTTGTTGATCCACGACAAATAAATAACCTTTAGTGCGTAGTGTTTTAATCCAAGGTAAACCATCACTTCGATGAGGGAGTTTTTTCCGTAAATTAGAAACATGAACATCAATCGAGCGAGCAAGCGGGACAAGCTCTTTACCTAAAACAGATTCACTTAACTTTTCACGTGTAATTATTTTGCCTGCGTTTTCAAGAAATGTAAGCAATACTTGAAACTCAGTACCCGTTAAATCAATATACTTGTTATCAAAAAAAACAGATTGCTGTTTTCGATTTACACTAAGTTTATCAATTGTATATTGAATCGGTTTATCAGCAGCATCATTTTCTGTATTATCCCAACGAGTTCTACGTAAAAGCGCATTAATTCGAGCAATAAGTTCTCTATCATTAAATGGTTTTTGAATGTAATCATCAGCACCAAGTTCAAGGCCAATAACTTTATCATCTTCACTATCTTTAGCCGTTAAAAAAATAACAGGTACAGTAAACTTACCTCTAAGTTGAGATAATAAACTAAATCCATTCATTTCAGGCATCATAATATCAAGTAAAATAAGATCTATGGTTCTGTCAAACTTTTCTAGAGCCTGAATACCATTATTCGCTATTTCAACTTGATAGCCTTCTAATTCGAGTAGTTCTCGTAATAATAAAGTAATCTCCTGATCATCATCAACGACAAGTAATTTGCTGTTCATTACATTCCTCTTTCTATCTATATCAAATTCATTCTTGATATTTATTTTTATATTAATAACAAATATAGTTTTTGTTTAAGAATTCATTATATATGTAAAAAATAAGAATAATATAGTAAATTATTGTTAAGATTTATATAGAAAATATTTTTACATTATTAAACCCTTGGTCAATTAAATAAAGTGCTTGCAACTTGCTCATTACGCCACGTTCACAATAGAGTAAATATTGATTTGATTGATCCAAATTTCCAAATTGCGTTGCCAATTTGTAAAATGGAATATGCTTGATTTTAATATCATTCAATACAAGTGGATTATCTTCTTGCTCTTCTGGAGAACGAATATCAATAACCACATGATCTGCACTCAGTGTTGTAACAGTTTCGACTTGAGTAATCTTTGTGTCAGATTGTTTTGCAATCTCACGTATATCAATGTTTTCAGCTTCGGCAACAGCTTTATCTAAAATTGTGAAATCGAAATTTAATTCTTCTGCTTCAATTTTTTCTTTTACGGCTTTAACCGTTGGTTTTTTAGATATCACACCACAAAACTCAGGCATTGTTTTAGCAATATCTTCCGTTCCAATTTGGCGTGCAAGATTAATAATCGTTTCTTTATCATGCGTGATAAGAGGACGTAGAATTAATGTATCGCTAGCATTATCAATTAACCGTAAGTTAGTCAATGTTTGACTCGATACTTGACCTAATGCTTCGCCAGTCACAAGAGCTTCTACTTTGTAACGTTGCGCAATTTTTGATGCCGCACGAATCATCATTCGTTTTAGAATCACCCCCATTTGCCCATCGTCAATTTTTTCCAGAATTTCACCAACAACATCAGAAAAATCAATAGCAATAAAACGTACTTTATGTGAGCTGCCAAAACGCTCCCATAAATAATGTGCCATCTGTTTAACACCGATCTCGTGAGTTTTGCCACCAAGATTAAAGAAACAATAATGTACTCGGCTACCGCGCCGAATTAGCATATAGCTTGATACTCCCGAGTCAAATCCACCCGATATAAGCGAAAGAACATCTTCTTGGGTACCTGTTGGAAAACCACCAATTCCTGCATGTCGGCCTTTTACCAGTAGTAACTTGTCTTTATCTATTTCAAGATTAACCGTGATTTCTGGGTGGGTTAATTTAACCTTAGCTGAAGATACGTATTGATTAAGCCCACCACCAACATAACGCTCTACATCAATTGAAGTAAATTCATGTTTACCACGACGTTTAACCCGTACACAAAATGTTTTGTTTTCAATCAATGGTGCATAATAATCCAACACTTTTTCAAAAATATCATGCATATCAACAAAAGCCAGTTCATCGACAGCTAAAATATGATGAATGCCGGGGATCCGAGTTAATAGCTCAAGTATCTGATTTTCGCTATTTTCAATTTTTGGACGGACTTCAATAAAGTCCCAATGACGAATAACCGCTACATCTTCAATATGATGCTTTAAAATATTACGAATATTACTGGTTAATATTTTAATAAAACGCAAACGAACAGAATCACTTTTAATGGTAATTTCGGGAAAGAGCTTAACAATAAATTTCATAAATACAATGTGCCATAATAAAAATGGCGACATTATACTGTTTTTTTAGATAGAAACGTACCATTGATTATCACCTATCCCCCACTTTTAAAGAAGAACAGTGTTTTTTCATCTGCTACGTTTCTACTAACACATCTACATCCAGTGTAACTATCCCCTAAAATAGTACAGCAAAAAAGTAGAAAATTCTCTATGATAAAAGTAAAGGGGATTTAATTATGAAAAAAATGACTGAACATCAAATCGTCGCTATTTTAAAAGAAGCTGAAGCGGGTATTCC
>NZ_JBXSQI010000024.1:0-46543 GCF_057063565.1 Gilliamella sp. X-57
CAAAGGCACGTAAAACGTGGGCACAGCAACTACAACAAAATCATTCTGTTACTATTGCTATGAGTTGTGCCATTGTTGGCTTAAGCCGTTGTGCTTACTATTATCAACCTAAGTTACTGGATGATTCGGTGATTGTTTCGGTGTTGAATGCTATCACTGACCAGCATTTACGCTGGGGCTTTCCCAAATGTTTTAATCGCATCAGAAAGCTCGGCTATAAATGGAATCATAAGCGTGTTTATCGGGTGTATTGTGAGTTAAAACTTAATATTAGAGCTAAACGTAACAAACGTATCTCCCCATGAACACCAGAAAAGCTATTGGTTCCTAATAAACAAGGTGAATGCTGGTCAATGGATTTTATGAGTGATAGTAGCCGTAATCAACGTCGCTTTAGGACCTTCAATGTCATCGATAACTTTAATCGTGAGGCGTTAGGTATTGATATTGCAGTAAGCTTACCGGCAGGATTAGATTTATATTTATTTAATAATCTGGAACAAGTAAGAAAGGTAACCGAAGAATGGCTAACCAGTTATAACACCGAAAGACCTCATGAAGCACTAAATAATATGACGCCGATTGAGTATAAAACACTAAAACAGGCAGCTTAATTTTCTACGTGAGTTGTGTACTAGGTTTGGGGTATTTACAAGTTCAGCCTAACACCTACCCGATCACATTGTAAAATCACACGAAAATAATATAACACATTCTATTTATACTGAATATTTGTTAATCAAATAATTCCACCTGTTCACATTTTAAATTATATTTTTGTAAAAAATATTCAGGATTCTATACCGTTTTAATAATAAATAATCACATTCAATGATTTATTTAAGCTAGATTTACATAGTGGTTATGCTCGATTATTTTTCAACAACATGGACTAATTGCTTTGAAAATTACCTTTACCTAAAGGTGGCATAAAACACTTTATAAAGATTTCAAGGATTATTTTAATCAATAATCATCCCCATCATTCCAATAACTTTTACAATCAACCAATCCCATTTATTCTTCTTTTATCTACTGCTGTGGAGTATAATTCGATAACGTATTTATTTTAACTATGGGAAACCCAGTATGTTTGGAAATAAAACAAATCGCCAAGTTATTATATGGACCACCATTATTGGCGGATTTTTTAGTTCATTAGTAAAATGGGGTTCAGAGGTCAATATGCCTCCGCGCGTACCTGGCGAAATTTCGCCACCAGCGGCACATATTGATGCGTGGCTTGGTTGGCTTGGGATTAATTCCCACTCGCTTGATTATATTTACCAAGGGGCAAGCGTTTTAGGTGCAGTGACACTTTATCACTGGTTATTTAGTTTTGCTTTCGCCTTTGTTTATGTTGCAGGTGCATATTATTGCAACAAAATCCGCTTATGGTATGGGGCATTGTACGGCATTATTATTACCGTTGTGATGCACGGCTTTTTAATTCCATTGCTTGGTTTCCGCCATCCTGCTTATGATGCGGAAGGTACGGTTGGTTGGTTATGGAATTTAAATGGTTATGAGCTTTGGAGTGAAATTCTAGGTCATATCTATTGGGGTGCATCGATCGAAGTGTGTATGATTGCGGTACTTGCTCATTTTGCAAGACCAATTCATGGTAACTGGCGCCAATAACTGGCTTAGCTTTCATCTGTTAATGTTCAATCCTACTATTTAAATAGTGGGATTTTTTATTTTAGTTGTTATAGTTAAAAACTATAACAATCCATAAAAAACTAGAATTATTCAATATCTGTTTTTTTTGTTATCTTTTTTATCACTAAAGAAAAACGATAAAAAGGAAATAAAAATGAATACTGCTGTTATTGGATATCCTCGAGTTGGTAAGCTTCGTGAACTTAAATTTTCAACAGAAGCCTATTTTAAAGGCAATAAAACCCAAGCTGAATTATTAAACGAAGCCAAGGCGTTACGCGCCGAGCATTTAAAACAACAAGCCGCACAAAAAATTGCTTTTATTTCATCGAATGATTTTTCATTTTATGATGCCGTACTTGATACCGCATGCTTGTTGAATGTCATTCCAAAACGTTATCAAGATTTAGGTTTACCTGAACTTGACCGTTATTTTGCCATGGCGCGTGGTTATCAGGGCGAAAAAGGTGATGTGCGTGCGCTGGCTATGAAAAAATGGTTTAATACCAATTACCACTATTTAGTGCCTGAAATTGAAGATTCAGTACAGATTAAGTTAACAGGTACGAAACCTTTTGACGAATATCAAGAAGCTAAAGCGCTAGGCGTGCAAACCAAGCCAGTTGTGATTGGTGCATTAACCTTTTTTAAATTAGCGCAGTATTTAGGTAAAAAACAGCTTGGTGATTTTAAATCGGATATTATCAAAGCTTATCAAGAGATCATCCAAAAATTCACAACGCTTGGCGCTGAATGGATCCAAATTGATGAGCCAATTTTAGTAACCGATCTTAATCAAGACGATATCGCCTTATTTACCGAGCTTTATCAAGCGATTTTATCAGTTAAAGGTAACACCAAAATTGTTCTACAAACCTATTTTGGTGATGTGCGTGATTGTTATAAAGAACTTGTCGCTTTACCTTTTGATGGGATTGGGCTTGATTTTGTTGAAGGTAAACAGTCATTAGCTTTACTTGAAAATAATGGCTTCCCTGCTGATAAAGTATTATTTGCTGGTGTTGTTAATGGCAAAAATATCTGGAAAAACAATTACCAAAAAACTTTAGCTTTACTTGGCAAAATCAAACAAAAAGCCACAAATATTGTAATTAATACATCTTGTTCATTACTGCATGTTCCTTATACATTGCAAAATGAAACCAAATTAACCATTCAACAACGTGCTTATTTTGCTTTTGCTCAAGAAAAGTTACAAGAGCTTGCTGAACTTGGTCTGCTATTTAAAGAAGCAAATCCTGAAAATAATGCGGCTTATAAAGCCAATCAAACACTATTTACCCGTGAACGTGAAGGTGCAAACCACGCGGTTCGCCAAAAAGTGGCGGCATTAAATGCGTCTGATTTTACCCGTTTACCTGAGTTTTCAGTGCGTGAAGCAGCGCAGAAAAAGGCCTTTAATTTACCACTATTACCAACTACAACCATTGGATCATTCCCGCAAACACCTGATGTGCGTTTAAATCGTGCTAAATTCAAAAAAGGCGAAATTTGTTTGAATCAATACACTGAATTTAATCAACAAAAAATAGCTGAGTGTATTAAATTGCAAGAAGAAATTGGCATTGACGTGTTAGTTCATGGTGAATTTGAACGTAATGACATGGTCGAATATTTTGGTGAAAGCTTAAATGGCTTTGTGTTTACCGAAAAAGCTTGGGTGCAATCTTACGGTACACGTTGCGTTAAGCCACCGATTGTTTGGGGTGATATTTCACGTTCTAAACCGATTACGGTTGAATATTCAAAATATGCACAAAGTCTGACTGATAAACCTGTTAAAGGAATGTTAACAGGACCGGTAACGATTCTTAACTGGTCATTCCCACGTGAAGATATTTCGCAAAAAGAATCAGTATTCCAAATTGGATTGGCCATTGGTGATGAAGTGTTAGATCTTGAAGCTGCTGGCATTAAGATTATCCAAATTGACGAAGCCGCGTTAAAGGAAAAATTACCACTGCGTAAAGCGGATTGGAACAGCGAATATCTTGATTGGGCGATTCCGGCATTTAGATTAGTACACAGCAAAGTCCAAGCCGATACTCAAATTCATACACATATGTGTTATAGCGAATTTGCTGACATTATTAAAGATATTGATGCAATGGATGCCGATGTAATTTCGTTCGAAGCTTCTCGCTCTAATCTGCAATTAATTGATGTGCTCAATGCCAATAATTTTAAAACCGAAGTTGGACCAGGTGTTTACGATATCCATTCGCCACGTGTTCCGCCTGTTGCTGAAATTAAAGCAACGATCGAAAAGTTACTGGCGAAGATTGATAAACAAAAATTATGGATTAATCCAGACTGTGGTTTAAAAACGCGCGGTGAAAAAGAAGTGGTTGAAAGCTTACAGCATCTTGTTGAGGCTACATTAGCAGTAAGGAAAACACTGAATTAAGCACTATTTTTACAAAGAACTGAGTTTATTTACTAAGACATCGTACTTTACGAGCCTGACAATTCCGCTGCCTATTTTGGCGGCGGAAATGTCAATAAGGAAAATAAGTGATATAACGAATGGATGATAAAAATGAAAACAAATCTATTATTTAATAAAAAAACGGTGTTCTCTTTTGAAGTTTTTCCCCCTAAAAAAACATCACCTTTAGAAACCATTTACAGCACACTACGAGAGCTTGGTTATTTTAAACCTGATTTTATTAGTGTCACTTATGGTGCTGGTGGTAGCTTAAATGGGCAAACCACCATTGATATTGCCCACTCGGTAAAACACACTTATGGCATCGAAAGTGTTGCTCATTTGCCGGGCATTAATTTTGATAAAGCTGAGATGCAAAAAATCCTACACGATCTTAAATGTGCAGGGATTGATAATGTGCTTGCTTTGCGTGGTGACATCAGCCCGAATGTACCGCCCAAAGATGATTTTCGATACGCCAGCGAACTGGTGACATTTATTAAAGAAAACGGTGATTTTAACGTGATTGGTGCATGTTATCCAGAATGTCATCTTGAAGCATCAACTTTAAAACAAGATCTGATCCACTTAAAAGAAAAGGTCAATGCGGGTACTGATCAACTTATTTCACAGCTATTTTTTGATAATGACTATTTTTATGCATTTTTAGATAAAGCACACGATATGGGCATTAATGTGCCGATCGAAGCCGGCATTATGCCAGTGACCAATAAAAACCAAATTGATCGCATGGTATCGATGTGTGGGGTGAATTTACCGAAAAAATTCAAACAAATGATGGAAAAATATGAACATCATCCCGATGCATTTCGTGATGCGGGCATTGCTTATGCCATCGATCAGATTGTTGATTTAGTTTCACAAAATGTGGATGGCATTCATTTGTACACCATGAACAATAGCTACATAGCTAGACGCATTAGCGAAGCTGTTGCAACATTATTAGCTGTACCAAAAACAAAATAGTGATTTAGAAAAAAGGATATATCAAGGATTGATAGGAATTGGTTGCGGGGGCTGGATTTGAACCAACGACCTTCGGGTTATGAGCCCGACGAGCTACCAAGCTGCTCCACCCCGCGTCAAAGAGGAGACCATATTATAGTAATTAAATAATAAAGCAATACCTATTTAACGCAATCGCGCCATTTTTAAACACTATTGAGTAAATATGTACTATTTTTTTACATAAATACAAAGTGACATAAAAATTTTTAACAATAACTTTAGTCTTTCATTAAAGCTAAAAGGTATATAAAACGTAGCGGTTTAAAAATAGAAACTTTCCAATAGCTATTATGATTTTACATAAAAACATTAATTTTTATTATGTAAATCTAAATATTTCTTGTACAAATTAATAAAAATATTATCTATAAGAGATAGTGTGGCAAACCATATAAAATAATTTTCATATTTATAATCATTATCAACAAGTGTTTTTAATGATGGCAAGTGTTGTTGAACACACAATATATTATGAGCACATCTATTTCTATGACGATATAAATGTTTTTCATATATTTTTTCTTTTAAAAAGTTATTTTTATTTTCAGCTAAAAATAAAGTACCTTTAGCAAAATGATCTATTGTAATAGTCTCCCAAAAATCTTCAAATTCATAATATTTTTTTGTGCTCCAGTAAAACAAATTAGTATTTTTGAAAATATTATGTATTTCGAGTGTTGTATCTTTTAATATTTTTTCTCTTTCCTCGTCAGAAAAATGCTCAAAGCTTGGATCATGTTTTTTAATTTGTTCAACAAGTTCTGTATATATATTATTTTTGTCTTTATATTGAGAACATTCTCCTAAACCATTTCTAAATTTCTGATATCGATAATCGTAATCCTCTGTTGCTAAATCCCAACAAATACACTTCATTTTTTGTTCTTGAAATCCAGTCATTTTGAGGAAAATTGATTGCATTATGTAGTCACATAGGGGAAAAGTTTCAATACCATTACCGATACCTGAGCAGGAAGTCACTGCAATTTCTAAATTGCTTGTAATAGGAGTTAAAATAAAATTTTTATGCTTTTTCATTATCTATAATTTTTTCATATAATTGTATTGATTGTTCCATACGTTTTCTTAAATGTTGTAGGTTGCTAGGTGATTTTTTATGAGCACCTCTTTTAAAAGTATTAATCTTCTCATCTAGTTTTGTTTTAAATTCATCAATTTCAATATATTTTATTGAATCGCCATCTTTAAATTTTATTTTAGTATTATCTATGATAGGTATTTCATTTTTATTAAAGATGATTTGATATATTAGACCAAAAAAATATACATCTAGATCAATAATCGAACTATATTCATTAGGGATTTTGAGATTATTTATTGTTTGTTTTAATAGTTCAAAACGTGAACTATATTCTTTATTAGGAAAAATTTCTGAAAATTTGCCGAATAATTTTGACTCTTCATCATTAACTACACAATAGATATATTGTTCATAATATTGCTCCATTTTAGATTTATAGCTACGTGCAACTATGTTTCTATTTTGACTTTTAAAATAATGCGAAAGAAGAGATAAATATCTAACAAAATCGAATTTAGCCTTATTACCAACGTTTTTTACCGTTATTTTTTGACAAAAACCTGGTGTAAAAAAATTTGTTAATTCTTTATCCAAAAAATATAATGAGGCTCGGCTTTCTTGAGGTAACAGAGTTTGACCTTGAATATTGATATTTCTAAAAACGGAAGAATAGTATTTTTGTTGGATTTTAGCATCATACGATATATCAGGAACTAAATAAGAAAAACCCAAAAAATTTTTTTCAAAAAATTCATCGTCCAGATTGAAATCTAGTGATTTATATTCTGCATTTTCTGCATTATTTATATTTATCTTCTTAATTAAATCATCTCTATTGCTGCCTTTTTTTGTAAGCTCTCTAAAAGTCCATTCACATATACATGGATCTTCATCATCATCATTTTCACTAACATATGATTCTAACGGCTTAGAATATTTGTCTTTATTTGGATATAGACCTAAATAAGCTAATAAAATACTTGTTAAGCGTTGTTGTCCATCAAGAATTAAATTATCATTTTTACCATCGATTTTAAAAGCGCCGATTGTTACAGGAGGTATAAATTGTTTATCTGAAAAAGTTTGTATTAATGTTTTTACTTTTTCATCACTCCAAACAAAATGTCGTTGATAATCAGGTAAGACAATATTTTTATTCAAGATTAATTCAATCCAATGTTTTAAAGTATACTCTCCATAATAAACCCTATTTTCCATAAAATTACCTGCCATAAATTTTTCATGATTAACAATACGAAAACAACTATCGCGGTTTTAATTAACAAATTCTGCTATATTTTGAGCGAATTTATTATATACATATAACAGATAGTTTTTCCAATATCCTGTATCATAATGAGGTTTAGAATGTTACCAAAATTCCTAAATCCCAATGTACATCACTTTATAACCATATGATTTTAATTTAAAAAGTTAAAAAATAAAAATTCAATAAAATCAAATTTCTACCTGAGCTATTTTTATAGTAAACACGTTAATTTTTTACAAAAGAGTAAGGTTATTATAGCTAATCTATTTAGCTTAATACTGTTCTGGTGAAAAGATGTTGGTGTAGTAAGCCATAAATAATCATCCAATTGTAATTAACATAATTTTTTAATTGCTTAGTTTTATTTTAGAGCGATCAACTAAATTGCTGTTTAATCTCGGTCATCCAACGTGGAAGTTCGTCATGTAAGGCGATATTGAGCATAAATAAACTATCCACCTTTTTATTGGTTCGGTTTAAGTCAACACTTTCAATGATCTCAGCAAAATAAGGAACAATGTCTGATTGTGACAGATCAAACTCAAGCAATGCTTTGGTTAACAGCTTGCTATCAATGCCCCATTCGTTGGCAAATTCGTTAGCGGCGTGTTTGATTTTATCGTTTTTCCAATCAGTAAAAGCTTGATCAAAATGAACTTGGCTGGATAGGTGACCTGTCAATAATTCAGTATCGACAAATTCCTTTAATATTTTAGCTTGCTGGTCTTCGCCCATTTGGCTTAATTCTTGAATTTGTTCATAGATAATGCGCCTAGTTTCGTCGTTAACGGTTTGTACACCATCGACATGTGTCACTTTAGATCCAATTAAGCTAAGGATATGGGCGGCATCAATAACCTGTGTGCCCGCCAATTTAGTTTTACCGATTAGGGTTGGCAAGAATGTTGGCATGCTTGCAGTACTTTCTTTGGCAGTTAAATTTTTAAATGCCCCGACATATTGCAACCAATGGTGCTCGGTCATGCCAAAAGTGGCATTATCCCATTGATACTCATAATACTGTTGCACTGTATTAAGTTGGTCTGCAGCTATTTTAAAGGCTTTGCTAAATTCAGTTCGTTTTTTGTCATCATGTTCAATCAATTGCCATTCGGTTGGATCGGCTAAGGTTAAAACTAATTGTTCAAAATCGTTGGCTAAAATTCGCACTGCAGTGGCATAGGTTTCTACAATCGCTTTGCTACTGCTACCACCACTACCATACAGTTCAAGGGCTTGATTCACCATTTGTTCGGTCAGGCGTGGCGTTTGAAAATTAACAATCGTGCCAAATTCTTTGCTAGAACCAAACACACGATTGGTGCGCGAATAAGCCTGAATTAAGCTCTGTAGTTTTAAGGTACGATCAACATAGAGGGTATTTAGTCGTTTAGAATCATAGCCAGTTAATAGCTGATCAGCAACAATCACTAAATCGATATTTTTACTATTACGACCACTACCGCCACGGGTAGCTCGTTCCACTACATCCTCAAAATAGGCTTGTTCGCCATGTTTTTTATCACCTGCTATAAACTTAATGCCAGTAAACTCAGCATAATCGTTAAACATGGCACTGATAATTTCAGGATCGACATTATCTGGATCATTTTCGTTACCAAAGCTAAAGGTCATGGCGATATTGATTGGTTGCTGACTGTTTGCCAGCTGTTTTTTAAATTCGTGATAATAGGCAATCACTCGTTCTTTATAAGCGACGGTTAAGATGGCATTAAATTGTTGCTGTTGGGATTGTGCTTGCCAGTTGTTTAAAATCTCTGTCACCACACGGGGGATATGGGTTTGATCATGATAAACTAATAGCGCTTTATCAATGGCTTGCTTTTCAACTTCGGTTTCGCTCCAGCTATGCACTAATCGGGCGATTTCGCGATCGGCTTGTTCTGGTTTTTCGATTTTGATACGCTCAATAAGCTTATCGCGTAAATCTTCATAACTGCTAAATTCGCCAGTATTGATGTAATCAACATGAAATCCAAGCACGTTACCATCGGCAATGGCTTCATCAATGGTGTATTGATGTAATTTTGGACCAAATAGTTTTTCGGTGGTGTTAATGACTTCGCTATTTTCGTTTATTTTGCCTTTAACTTTGTTTTCGTCAAAAAGTGGCGTGCCAGTAAATCCAAAAAATAGCCCATTCATTCTAAAATGGCTTTTTATATCGCCCATCATATTTTTCATGGTGGAACGGTGGGCTTCGTCAACAATAAATACTATTTTTTTATCGGCTAAGTGGCTATCTTTGCCCTCTTCAAGGGCTTTAACTAGGTTATGCAGTTTAAAGATAGTGGTCACCACAATGCCATTTTTGGGGGTGCTAAGGTGTTTTCTAAGTTGCGAGGTGCTGTGCGTATCATCAACCGTGACAGGTTCAAAGGCAGCATAGGCTTTAAAGTTGTCACTGGTACGGCTATCAAGCTCACGCCGATCGACCAAAAAGACCACTTTATCAAAATAAGCTCGGGTTGATAAAAATAGCGCTGTTTTAAAGCTGGTAATGGTTTTACCTGAACCCGTCGTATGCCAAACAAATCCGCCATGTGGCTTTTTGTCGGGATTATCCCAACCAAATGCCGCACCTTCAACTGCTTGTAAAGCAAAGACCTGATAAGGACGCATTAGCATATGCCGGCGGTTTTCTTCCTCTTTGGCTTCATCAATAACTAGGTAGTCACCCACCATTTGATGCGCCATTGGGATCATTAAAAAGTGTTCAATGACTTGTTGCCAATGATTGATCGGTTTATTGAATTTATTCGCCCAATGAAACACAAAGCTAGGATTAAAGTCATTAAGTGATTTAGGGGTAGCAAAGTAACGGGTTTCGATTTCGCTGTTTATCACCATCATTTGCGAAAAAGCCATAAAATTATGGCTATATTCACCTTCTCGATAGTAACGTTTAAATTGTTCAAATGCTTCGTCTAGGGTTTTATCAGTACGTTTTTGTTCAATATTAATTAACGGTAAACCATTAATTAATAAAACCAAATCGAAACGGTTACCGTTAGGGGTTTGTACCACGCGAGCAATACGATAACTTGAGTCACCACCACACACTTCGGCTTTTTTAAAAATAGTTAAGGTGATTTGCTTGCGTGTCACAAGCGGATTATCATCGCGATAAATACCATCAATTTTGCCTTTTGATTCTTCCATAGCGAGCAGTTTTGCCGCTTGATAGCTGTTATTGAGTTGATTAACTTTTGCCATCACTTGGCTAAATTCGTTATCGGTTAATTCAACGCCCTCAAGCTGATCGGTATTTAGGCGATTGAGTTCGCTCCGCCAATGGGTGACTAAATCATTAACGGTCACTTTATGTCGATTACCATCTAAAAAGTCAGGTGCTTGCCATTGCTGTTTTTTTAATTTTTTAACAAAATTCTCTTGAAAGGTTTTTTCGGCGACATCTTTCGCTACCCGACTCATTCCTTAACTCCTTTTTATACAAACATTTCGTTTAAATAAGCTTGTTTGATGTTTTTTAATTTATCTAATTTTTTTTGTTCTAATGCGATTTTGTTATCGAGTAATTTAAAGAAATTACCGATTTTGGTTTGTTCTTGTTGATTAGGTACTTTAAGGCTAATATTCATCATCGTATCAGAATTGAGTTTAGCTCTACTTCCACCAACCAAATAAGGTTCAATATTTATATTTTTAAAGGCATTCATTAAAAATTTATTATCACAAATTCCTATCTTTCCTTGTAAGACATGTGCATGATTATTGACCCAAATTTTACCTTTTACGTATTGAACAGGGTAGTTTTTAAAATCATTTGCTCCATCTTCTGCAATTAGTATATATTCTCCTTCATGGGTAAATCCTTGGACATAGTCTTGAATACCATTTGCACCATAATATGGCGTTAATCCAACTTTTCGATTCGAGGCGGTAATTGGGATTCGAAGGTTATCATATCTATTTGCTAAATCATTTATATTTTTAATATTCCAATCTTTAATAAAACCAGCAAACCGTAATTGAGGTCGTAACTCCCCCTCATTTGGAAACATTTCCGTTAGATAGGCAGATTTTAGAGTTTTGGCTTTTTCTAATTTTTTTTGTTGAGTATTAATAAGGTTATCAAGTTTTTTAAAGAATTCGCCTATTTGTTCTTGTTCATTTTTTGTAGGAAAAATCAAATTAACTTCTTTAAGATCAGAATTGTGTATATGTACAACTGTTTTTCCTTGTGCTCTTTTAATTAATTCTCTACGTTGATTTCCATTGGAAAGTGATAATGCCAAAAAAACAGAATTAATTTGAATCTTTGGTTTTAGAATATTTAAATCCCCACCAATGATTAGATCTGATTGTTCAATAAAAGAAGCCCGTGCTATGTCCTCTGATGTTTCTCCAGATGCGGGGACAACTACTTCAACACCTGTACTAAATACAGCGGAATTAATTCTTTTTTCGACGAAAGTATCTACTGATTTAATTATAGTTTCATATTTTGTATAGAGTCTGCCATATAATATAATGGGTATCCCATATTCCCTAAGGTCATTTTTAGAATACCCGTTACCTTTAGAAAATTCAGCCATGGCAGATAACTTATTAGTTTGCCATTCATTAGCCCCTTCAAACTCTTTAAACCGTCGCCTAGGAATTAATTTTTTACTTTCACTCATTGCGTTACCACCAGATCTTGCATCATCGCTTGTAATTCGGCTTCGAGTTGTTCGATCTCTTTATCGATCGAAGTTAAGGTATCTTGATAACGTTCGTTTAACATTTGCAGGGTTTTTAATTCGGCTTTAATCGGTTTTTCGATTAATTCACAGAGTAATGTAATGGTATTACCAAACCATTTTTTATACATTAGTGAGTCAATTTCTTGATCCGTTAAGCTTAAAATCCGTTCTTGTACCGCTTCTTTTAATGCCAATTCGCCCGCTTTAACTTGCTTACTTAATGTCGATTTTTGGCTGATTAATTTATCAACTTTTTTCAGTAATGGATAAGTTTCCGCATCTTTTGCGGTATTTTTTAGCTCTTGTTTGAGTTTTTTATTATCAAATGTATCGAGCGGTTCGTCATCATCGTTCTTTTTCAATGACTCATACAGCGCATCGTACTCAGGGCTATCTTCGACTTTGGCTGCTTCGACCAGATCCGTAAGTTCGCTTTCTAGCGTTTGGATTTGCTGTTTATTGTTGTCGATATTGGTTAACTCATCGGCATATAATTCACTGGCAATTAATTCGCTTGGGATCAGATTGCTAATAAAGCCGTCTTGCTCAAGCCGTTTTTTAGCGCCACTGCCTTTGCTAACCATATTTGGTATCCGGTTACGCGCTGCGGTATAAAAATCAGTTGCGGCAATAATTTCACTATCATGCAGTAATGAATTTTGCCAAATCTCGGCAATAATCTGATAGCCATCATAGATATCAAGATGATTAAAGCTAGCCAGCAGGTTTTTTATATCGTTTAACATCGCCTCCATCAGTGGGTGGATCTGTTCCTGATCATTGATCGCAATGATTTGTGACCAATAGCGCTCAATATAAGCTTGTGTTTGCTCAGTTAATTGCGCCGATTGCTGTAACACTCTTTTATCATTTAAGATTTTAGTGGTTAATTCGCTAATTTCTTCTTTTAAGGTGAAATATTGCGGACGCACAGGCGTTAATGCTGCCTGTAATAAGTCGGGCGTGGTGGCACGGATAACGGCAAGTTGTTCAATATTATGCTGCGGTATGCCACCTAATAGATGACCTTCAACATCGTGGGAAATATCATCGTCAATAGCATCAATATAACGGGGTATATTCAGGTTGTATTCGTTAGCGATAATCTCTTGGCGAGTGGCTAAATGGCTATAACCCGCTTGCTCTTGGCGTGATACATAAGTATCCACAATTCTGGCGATGTCCTTTTCTTGTAAGACGTTTTGCTTACCGACTTTTATAAAGGTATTTGACGCATCGATGATTAATACAGGATCGGCCAATTGTCGATTCTTTTTCAGTACCAAAATAACTACAGGGATACCAGTATTGGTAAACAGGTTGCTTGGCAAGCCGATGACGGTATCAATGTAATTCTTTTCTAATAACCGTTTACGGATTTCCCCTTCAGCTGCGCCACGGAATAAGATCCCGTGTGGTAATACGATCGCCATAGTGCCGCTTTGTCCTAAATGGAATAGTCCATGTAATAAAAAGGCAAAGTCACCTTTTGAATCGGGCGGCAGTACGCCAGCTATTTCAAAACGGGGATCGCTGACTTTTAATCCCGCACGATTCCAATTTTTTACTGAATAAGGAGGATTCATTACCACTGCATCAAATTGCACGCCCTCGCTAGGACGCTCAGGATCTTCAGGCCAATCATGGGCTAAAGTATCACCATTTCTAATGGTCATTTTATTGGGTTTGACTTCATGTAGTAATAAATTCATTCTTGCCAAGTTATAAGTGGCGGTATTTTTTTCTTGACCGTAATAAGTTAAGCTTTGTTGCACTGCTTTGGTTAGATGTTTTTTAACCGTAAGCAGTAACGAACCAGAACCAACAGTGGGATCATAAATAGAACGAATATTCGAAGTTTTAGCAGCAATTTGCGCCATTACTTCACTCACTTGGCGTGGTGTATAGAACTCGCCGGCTTTTTTACCCGATTCCATGGCAAATTGCCCAATCAGGTATTCATAAGCATCGCCTAATACATCGCCTTTTTGCAAAGCAACCATATCAAGATCGGCAAATAATAAGATTAAAGCTTTAATAT
Source organism: Gilliamella sp. X-57 (assembly GCF_057063565.1). Lineage (NCBI taxonomy): Bacteria > Pseudomonadati > Pseudomonadota > Gammaproteobacteria > Orbales > Orbaceae > Gilliamella > Gilliamella sp. X-57. Next base: position 14,224 of record NZ_JBXSQI010000024.1, read on the forward strand.
TTTTACTGCGTTCATGTAAATTACTACCCAGGGCGGTATCGGTTAAATCTAAGGTTGAATTAGAAAATAAATTTTTAAAGTCATCGGCATCTTTGCTATTGGCAATTGAACGTTCAAAGTGATTTAGGCTATCGATCACTTTTTGTACTTCAAAATTACCTTTATTAATATCTGCGATCCAAGTTTGATAAAGATGCTCGGGTAAAACATAATAACCCAATGTTTTTTGCAGCATGCTTTCTAATTGAGGACCAAGTTCTAACATGCTTTTATGATAATTGGCGAGAAGCTCGGACTCCGTGATCTCATCTCGGGTTGTCATTGTTTTAAATGCAGATAATGTTTTATCGCTTAAAAATTTATAAAACATTAAACCTAACATATAATCTTTATAACGGCTGGCATCCATTGAACCACGCAGCTCATTGGCGCCATCCCATAACCGACTTTTAATCTCTTCAGATGTAATCACAACGTATCAACCTCATTAACTAATTTTACCTTGGCATAAAAGTATCATTGGTTTATTTTTTATTTAACCGATTGCCAGCAAAATTTGCGTGGTATTTTAGCGGTAATTAGTTGCAAATCCTAGCTAAATAAATAGGTGTTGATATTCCAATCAAATAGAACAGAAACAGATATTATGGCTAAGATGACCATGCCTGTTTTTTAAAATTGGCAATAATGTGATAAAACCAATACAATCTTTATCACTTTTATCAACAGCTAGATTGTATTGGTCAGTTGATTTATTTTTAGGTTACCTATTTTGCAAAAGGAGCGATTTCAATCGATGAAACACGTTGGAAAGAAGAAAATGATTTTCTTTTTTAGCCCTGATCATTATTTGTCTCAGTGGTATCCTTGCCATTTTATTATTGATAATATTAAATTTACTAGTGCAGAACAGTGGATGATGTATTCTAAAGCATTGTTATTTAAAGATATCGACAGTGCCAACGCCATTTTATCTATCCCGTCATCTAAAATGCAAAAAAAGTTGGGGCAAGCTGTACGTCATTTTGATGAAAATATCTGGAATCAGCATAAAAAAGAGATTGTTTTTGCCGGTAACTATGCCAAGTTTTCGCAAAATGATGAGCTTAAACAATATCTATTATCAACTAAAGATAAAGTGTTAGCCGAAGCAAGCCCTTATGACAAGATCTGGGGAATTGGTTTAAGCATTGATGACGAAATGAGATTTAATATGACTAAATGGCGCGGCAAAAATCTACTTGGTGAAGTTTTGATGCAAGTGAGAGAGGCTCTAAAAGCGTAATCTAAATTTATTCATTAAAAAAGATGATCAATATTTGCTTTTTTAGGTCTATTTTTTACCTAAAAAATAGTTTTTATACTTAAACGTATAGTTACCTGAAACTTTTTGACAAGATTTTTGACTTTGTCTATTCACCACTCTTGGTTAATACGTGGCCGTTAAATACATTTTTTCACTAAAATTCAAAAATATCCCAAGTCAGATCCAACTCGTTTCTAAAATAATAAGCCTTGAAGCGTGTTGAAAAATGTGTCGGGATATTGTGTTCGTTATTATGGAAAATCGGTGCTTATTCTGTCCAAACAAGTTTGGTTACAAAACTTTAGCAACCTTATTCAGTTGCAACGGTAAAACGTTGCTTAATATGCTTCGCTTTTTCTGCCTCATCAATCATGGCAATGGCATAATCGGCATAACTGATTTGGCTTTTTCCTTGGCTGTTAAATAACACCTCTTCACCGCCCAAAATATAATGTCCAGTTCTTTTCCCGTCAGCGTTAAACTCAATGGCTGGGCTTAAATAAGTCCATTGCACATCATCGCATGTTCTAAGCGCATCAAGTGCTTTGGCCATATTAGTGGCTAATGGTTTAAATGCCTCAGGAAAATCAGGTGAATCAACCAAACGCAGTGAATGCTGAGGATTAACATATAAACTGCCTGCTCCCCCAACCACTAATAGGCGATTTGTTTTACCACTTAATATATCCGTTAAATGTTTTAAACTAGTTTGATGCAATGGCAGTGATTCCAGTGCCCAAGTACCAAATGCATCGATAATCACATCAAAGGGTTTTAAATCAGTATAGGTTAATTCGAATAGATCTTTAATCATCACGGTTGCTTTGGGATCAAGCTGTTGACTTGCTTTACGCACTATTGCGGTAACGTCATGTCCTCGTGAAATCGCCTCTTTTACTAAAAGTTGCCCTGTTTTACCACTGGCGCCAATGACTGCAATTTTCATACTTTACTCCTTTTAATTGTTTAAGGATTAACATGATATAAGAATGGTTTTAGATTAGTCTTTAACGTTTCTACTGTAAAGTAGGTACTAAATAGTGCTATAGTAACTTTTTTGAAACTATTGTTGAATTTTAAACATTAATGATTAAATTAAATAATGATTTGCCTCTTTGCCCCGTTGAAATAACATTAATGTTAATGGGTGATAAGTGGAAAGTCTTAATTGTGAGAGACCTGCTTACGGGAACCAAACGCTTTGGTGAACTAAAAAAATCGCTGACCGGCATATCACAAAAAGTCTTAACTCAGCACCTGCGAGCTATGGAAAAAAATGGGTTATTAACCCGCAAAGTGTATGCCGAGGTTCCGCCAAGAGTTGAATATACGTTAACCGAGGTTGGACAAAGTCTAAAACAAGTGCATGATGCCATGTTAGCGTGGGGAAAGGCTTACAAATTAAAAGCGGATGAGTCACCTTTTCCTCATCCGTCAATCAATCATAATTAACTATCAAATTCTTCGCAGCCAAAATAAAACTCATCTGAGTTGGCATTTTTGTCACGACCGATAAGAATGATACTAGGAAAATGATTTTCTTCTGTGATTGGAGCTGTATATTGATAATATTGTCCTATATCACCCCAAGACATTTGTTCTTTTAAATGGGCAGGGATTGGGATTGCCCCCATTGCTTTGGCAAATGTATCGATATCACCTTTGGCAACAGCATAAAAATATGAACCGCTATCGCCTTGGTATTTAATTTGCGATATAGTCGTATTCATTATTTCCAGCGGTTTGGCAAAGTGATACTCTAAATTAATCAACCCATCATCTTCTAAGTTTTTTACGGTAATTTTTTGTTGGTTAAGTTGTTTAACCACTTTTGCATCACGACCATCAATTGGAGCAACCTTGCATAATAAAGCCGCTTTAAATTGTGCTTCAATTGTATTATTTGTTTCGGTCGATAATGCATATGTTGAGAAACCGAAAATGAGCAGTGAACTGCATAAAAATTTGTATGGCACCTTTATTTTTTTCCTTTTAAAGTCATCATTTCAATTATTTCATATTATTACAAAAAATGATTGTATCGAATAGCGCTTATCAAAATTTAGTTAAATAAAGTTATTTTAATATCAATGGTTAAATGGTCGATGTTATATTAAATCTTATTTTGATTTTAGTTATTGGTTAGCAATACTAATCTATCTTTGTATTACACACGTTTAAATATTTTAAAATCGTTTTTATATTTGTATTGAGTGGTGCACGTTCAATTCTTTAATGTTCTATGGTTCAATATCTAAACGTTTCGCTAGCTCAGTTTGAGATAGTTTCGCTTTTTCTCGTGCTTTCAGCAAAAATTCACGCAATTTCCACTCATCTTCTGCATCATCATACGCAGCGCGCACCACCGGATCAGCAAGCGCGATATTTTTTATTTCACTAAACGTTGTACTGTGTTTTTTACTCATCATCAATCATCTCTCTTAGTTTTGTATGCGCTCTAACGCTCGTAATTCAAATTATCCACTTCCTAAGGAAGTGCTGTACAACATTTGCATTAGGCCAAATTGTTCCAGCTTTTCAATCAATTTAATTGTTCGACCTCGCAATTCCACAGGTAAATCTAGAATTTTAGATTTTGCATCATTATACGTTTTTATTGTGAACTTTGAATCAATCCTTATTAATTTTGATGATTGTATCAAAGATGATAAAAGAACAATAATAACCTTACTGTTTTAATAAAAAATCAAAATAAATACTTTTCAACATAAACAATCTGAAATCGCTATTTTTTCTAAAATAGCTTAGTATGATTTTATTGATTTTTGTTGGCTAATTTATGATGAGCAGATCTTCAAATCACTTAACTATTAAAGATATTGCCAAGCTTTGTGGGGTGAGTAAATCGACAGTTTCGCGGGTGATTAATCATGATCCGATGGTAAAAGCAAGTACCCGTGCCAATGTAATGGCAATTATTGAACAGTATCAATTTATCCCGTCGAAATCGGCTAGAGCCATGCGTGGCTATGGGAATAAAGTCATTGGTATTATTGTCACTCGGCTTGATTCACTGTCTGAAAACCAAGCGGTACAAAGTATGTTGCCTATTTTTTACCAGCATGGTTATGATCCGATCATTATGGAGAGTCAATTTAGTACCACCAAAGTTAACGAACATCTATCCATGCTCAAAGACAAGCAAGCTGATGGTGTTATTATCTTTGCCTTTACTGGGCTTGAGCAGTCGTTATTATCCGTCTGGCGGGATAAAAGCGTGGTGATCGCAAGAAAACTCTCCGCACACAGTTGTATTTGTTATGATGATGTGGGCGCGGTAAACATGTTACTTGCCCATTTATATCAATCGCAGCAACATCAAAAAATTGGCTATATCGGTGTTGAGCAACAAGACCAAACCACTGGCGCACTGCGTTATCAAGCCTATGTGGATTTTTGCCAGCAATATCAACTTACCCCGAATGCGGCTTTAGGGCAATTAAGTTACCGCTCCGGCTATGAACTTGCCGAGTTGGTGTTAGTGAAAAATCCATCAGCGATTGTTTGCGCAACTGATAGCATCGCCTTAGGATTAAATAAATATTTACACGAAAAACAGCTTGATGATATTACAGTAGCCAGTATTGGCAATAGTGAGCTGTTGGGTTTTCTTTTCCCTAAAACCTGTGCGGTTGAGCTCGGTTTTGATCAAGCAGGTCGCTATGCAGCGCAAACGTTACTGAGTATGTTACAAAATCATTTTGAGCTTAACTGCATCACTGTTCCTTGCCGTTTAATAAGCTAGTTTTAGCCATAACTATTTAATTTGTGCTTATTTCACCCTAATCTGTGATATTAATCACAAAAAAGGGAACGTTCCCATTTATTAATTTAGCAATTCAATCTATGCTTAATTTCAATCAAAAAATAGCCAGATTATTGATAAAAATAAAATGATGTCGGCTGAGTTTTTACCGGAAAAAGGGGATGTTATTATGGCTACAGATTTAAACATAACCACAGAATCAATCGAGCAACTAATCGATTTTGTTGGTGGCAGTAAAAATATTGCCAGTGTCACCCACTGCTTGACAAGGTTAAGGTTTGCGCTGGTTGATCCCAAGGTAGCCAAGATTGACGCTATTGAAGCATTACCCTTTGTCAAAGGGTGTTTTATAAATGCTGGACAGTTTCAGGTGATTATTGGTACCAATGTTGATCGTTATTACAAAGTACTCATCCAACAATTAAATCTTAATGAGGCAAGCAAAGAGCAGACCAAAGCCGCAGCCAAACAGAATATGTCGATTTTTGAAAGGTTGATTTCTAATTTAGCCGAAATCTTTATTCCCCTATTACCCGCTTTAATTGCCGGTGGATTATTGCTGGGATTACGTAATGTGATTGGCGATATGCCATTTATTGATAACAAACCACTTACCGAAAGCTACTCTTGGTTAGTGCCGATCTACAGCCTGCTTTGGCTGCCTTGCGAGGCGATTTTTCACTTTTTACCGGTTGCCATTTGTTGGTCAACCACTAAAAAAATGGGCGGTTCGCCAGTGCTCGGTATTGTGCTTGGTATTACGTTGGTTTCCCCCCAGTTAATGAATGCCTATGATCTTGGTAGCAAAATACCCGAAGTGTGGGATTTTGGCTGGTTTACGATTGCTAAAGTGGGCTATCAAGCACAAGTGATTCCGTCGATTTTTGCAGGACTGGCTCTTGGCTGGATCGAAACTCATTTACGAAAAATCGTTCCTGATTATTTAAATTTAGTGATTGTTCCTATTGTTGCATTACTCACTTCGGTCTTTTTAGCCCATTTTATTTTAGGTCCAGCGGGGCGAATGTTAGGCAATGGCATAGCTGATATTGTTAAATATTTAATGACGGGAAATTATGCTTTTATCGGTGCAGCCATTTTTGGTTTTATCTATTCACCACTGGTGATTACCGGTATTCATCATACCACGCTCGCAATTGATTTACAGATGACCAATAGCATGGGTGGAACACCAATCTGGCCTATTATCGCCCTCTCCAATATTGCACAAGCCTCAGCGGTAGTTGGTATTATTTGGGTTAGTAGAAAACAAAATGAACGTGAAGTGTCAGTACCCGCGGCAATATCGGCCTATTTAGGCGTGACCGAGCCGGCCATGTATGGCATTAATTTACGTTATAAGTTCCCGATGTTGTGCGCCATGATTGGCTCGGCATTAGCTGGATTAATTTGTGGTTTAGCAGGCGTGTTGTCTAATGGTATTGGCGTTGGGGGATTACCGGGCATATTAACGATTAAGCCGATATATTGGTCGATTTATGCCATTGCTATGTTGGTGGCAATTGTGGTGCCAATCGCTTTAACCTCAGTGGTTTATAAGATAAAACTGAAAAAAGGCACATTAAATATTCGCTAAGCAATATTCAATAAATGGTGACAATTCGCTGTTGTATTAAAAAACAGCAGGCGATTAACAGATTAACAAAAGAGTACACAATGAACAAAATCAATATCCCTTGGTGGCAAAATGGCACTATCTATCAAATTTATGTCAAAAGCTTTCAAGCCAGTGGCACCAATTCAACCGGTGATTTACAAGGTATTATTCAGCGCTTAGATTATTTACAGACTCTTGGGATCAGTGCAATTTGGTTAACGCCAATCTATCCATCCCCACAAATCGATAACGGTTACGATGTGTCGGATTATTATGCTATCGATCCAAGCTATGGCTCAATGGCTGACTTTGAATTACTGGTAAAACAAGTACACAAGCGGGGGATGCGAATAATGATGGATATGGTGTTTAATCACACGTCAACCGAACATCCTTGGTTCAAAGCTGCTTTAGATAAAAACAGCCCTTATCGCTCTTTTTATATTTGGAAAGATGCCAATGCAGACGGGCACGAGCCTAATAATTGGGTATCGAAATTTGGTGGTAAAGCTTGGCAATGGCATCAACCATCAGGGCAGTACTATTTGCATTTATTTGCTAAAGAGCAAGCTGATCTCAACTGGGAAAACCCAACCGTTCGCAACGAAATAAAAAAAGTATGTCAATTTTGGGCTGATAAAGGGGTAGATGCACTCAGACTGGATGTGATTAATTTAGTCTCAAAACAGCAAGATTTTCCTGATGATGATAAGGGCGATGGTCGTCGATTTTATACCGATGGACCTCGCATCCATGAGTTTTTACAAGAGATCAGCCGTGAGGTATTTCAACCCAATCAACTCAAAACAGTCGGTGAAATGTCATCCACCACATTAGCAAACTGCCAAAAATATGCCAATTTAGACGGTAACGAGTTGACCATGACCTTTAATTTTCATCATCTCAAAGTTGATTATCCTAATGGGAATAAGTGGTGTTTAGCCAAACCAGATTTAATCGAACTTAAAAAAATTATCGGTTACTGGCAAACGGGTATGCAGGGTAAGGCGTGGAATGCAATTTTTTGGTGTAATCATGATCAACCGCGCATCGTCTCGCGCCTTGGCAATGAAAGCCAATATCACAAACAATCCGCTAAAATGCTTGCCATGCTACTGTATGGTTTACAAGGCACACCTTATCTTTATCAAGGTGAAGAAATCGGGATGACCAACCCCCATTTTACCGATATCACCCAATATCGCGATGTAGAAAGCCTTAATATCTATCACGAAAAACTTGCGCAAGGCATGGAAAAACAGGAAATCTTAGCCATTTTAGCCAGCAAATCCAGAGACAATAGCCGAACGCCCATGCACTGGGATACATCAGCCAATGCCGGCTTTACTCAAGGAAAACCATGGATTGAGGTTGCTAACAATTATCCGCAAATCAATGTCACAGCGGCACAAAATGATCCTGATTCGGTATTTTATTGCTATCAAACCTTAATTAAATTACGCAAACAGCATGCCATTTTTATTTTTGGTGATTATCAGGATCTAACGCCGGATAGTGCCGATTATTGGTGCTATATCCGGCGGTGGCATAATCAAAAATTACTGGTGATAACCAATTTAACCGATAAAACACAAACTTGGTCATTACCAAAATCGTTACAACATCAAAATTGGCAGCAGTTATTGAGTAATTACCAAGATAACTCACCGTTAGGTACTGAAATAAGGTTAAGACCTTATGAAGCTATATATTGGTTACAACAAGCGGATTAAGCAAGTGACACGGGCAATCAATACCTGATTGCCTATTTTTATGTACGATAATCACCCATTGTTAATGCCAATTGGTTGATCGATTTGATTAAAATACCTTTTAAAAATTAGCCTAAAAGTTATAATATTTTGTTTAAAAAATGGGTAAATCTAAAAAAATTAAAGAGGTATGATGATGGAAGACAAAACAATTTTATTAATGAACCAGTATTTAGACAGAGATTATCGTGTTTTTCCAATGGCCGAAGATAAAACAGCGTTGCAAGATATCCGCGATATTGAAAATAGTTTAGCAATGAAGTTTCCTGATGAATATGTTGCTCATTTACTTGCTGAAGATTGTGATGCTCTTCCCCATAGAGGTATTTATATTGAAGTAAAAGAAGAGATCTGGCGTCGTCCACAAGCAATGGATGTAGGACCTTTTTGGACATTTTTATATGGTTTTCATACTTATACGGCCTCTAAATTAAGTGCTGATTGGATGAGGCTTGATTTTGTTGCTCATCAATTTATGCAGGAAACAGGACTTAAAGCAATCCCAATTTTGAAAATTATTAATGATGCCGATATGTATTGTGTTAACGAAAGTGGTGATATTGTAAAATTTAATCACGAAATGAACATATTAGAACCAACAAACATGGATTTTTGGCAGGTTTGGGAATTTGAATTAAAAGAGCTAAAAGAAAGAAAAGAAACCAAAAAAGCGGAATTAAAATAATTTAATATCCAAATTAGGGGCCTTAGGAAGTAAAATACCATCAACAAAATGATATATATTAGAAATAACCAATTGCGTTATTTCTAATTTTTTATGATTTGATCAAGAACCATTATTATCGAGTGATATCATTAATGGTTATATAAACATTCACGCATTTTTACCAACTGCGCAATCGCTTTAGTAAAATTAGGCACTTCTGGCAATAGGGAAGTGATTGATGCGGTTTCAATTTTGCTTAACAATGTTTCTGCGATATGCATAATCTCATCATAACTTAATTGACCATTTTTAATTGCAAGCAGCTCATTGCGATTAGCTCGTTTATTGGTTAGTGTGCCTTGTGTCATAATTTCATGCGCCACTTGCAATAAGCGAATAGTATGCATCATATTTTTTGCATCAAAATCATTGCCACTTTTAATATTACTTTGATAACGCTGTTCATTACGCTTTTCGACCCATTGCCAATAGGCTTTATAGTCACGGCAATGCGATGAAAAACCATCACGATTAAAACTTAAATAAGCTGTCACTGGGGTATCTATTTTTACGGAAGATAAACAAAGCTCGGTTGAATCTTGCTGCTGTACTATGCCATGATAACCACAACTGCCCAATGGATCGTAAAACAGGGCATATAAATCCCGCCCATGCCGCACATTCACCAATCCACATAAATGTTGTTTAAAACCATGCTCAGCTAGCCAATCATTTAATGGATAAGCCCGCTGATCTTCAATAATATAGCAAAAATCCAGCACGGTTTTACGTGTTACGGCAACGGGGTTATTAATCTTTTTATTTAATCCTTTGGCTTTTTTTATTTGCGACATGGCATAGTGGGCAAAGGTCTGCTTGGTCTGTTTAGATAAAAACAGATCGAGTGTTAAATGCTGCATTATTGGATGCTGATAAACAATACAGCTTGGATCCGAGGCTAACACTTCTAAAATATTCGGGTTGTTTTTCAGTAACAGTTCCACAAACCGCCCTAATTCATAATAAACAATATCATTGGTTTCATTACTAATTTGTGGAATATAATCAATTCCATAGAATTTATCTTTAGGTAGATAAAAAACACCTTTGATATCGGTATCTGATGTTTCAGTGGCTAAACCAAATGCACGGCTACCGCTGATGACTTCAAATAAGATTAAGTTTTGTGCTTTTAAATCGTCGATTGTCATCTTGTATTCCTGTCTTATTTTAAGCTCATCAATGTTTGTATAAAAAAGTGATCTAACTTATCAGATTTAAAATGTTGTTCAGCAATAGCTTGTACGCTTTCGCTAATCTCACTCATGGATTGTTCAATAAACAATAATATTTTTGGATCGATAGTGATAGGCGTTGATTCAGTCATGGTTGCTTTTAAGGCAATAATATCATTGATTTGCTGGCTTAACTCATTAGGTAATAGTGTCAATAATGGCGTAATGGCCATGGGGACGATTTGCTGTTTTTCTAAACACCATTTGGCACATAATAATGGTCTTAATACATAAAACAGTTTTTTGACACCGATCTGCTGCCCTTCACTGCTTTGTAAGGCGCTTTTAGCAATCCCTAAATAGTGATGAATATTGCCACGAGCATTAAAAAAATCAGCACAAAGTTGCCATAATTGGTTAGCAATTGGTGCATTTTGTTGATAAATAATGGGTGATTGCAACCATTCAAACGGGGTAGTATTCGATTTACGGATCAATTGTAAAGTCTTTTTTAAATCCCAACCATGCAAATCCAGCTCATCATCAATAGGAAAAGTTAAATGTGAAGCAGGATTATCAATGGCTAAGTATTTCTCAAACCGATGCACATAAATAAAACGCACATCATAATCACTATTCGGCGATGGAAAACCCCACGCCCGACTGCCTGATTCACAGGCATAAAGTATATGGATATTATGTTGTTGCGCTAATTCTGCTAACTTTTGTTTTATGCGGTTTTGCATTGCAACTATTCCTTTAGGTTATTTATTTTACTTTATATCTGAATTTTTAACGCTTTTAAAGCCTTTTGCCTATTATCATTAAAAAATCATTGAACATAATGAGTTATGATTGAAACGGTATAGACTCCTGAATATTTTTTACAACCGCATTAATTATTACTATCACTTAGATCTAAAATGCGACTTACCAGTCGGTAAAAATGTGGTACCTGCTTGAACGTCTAACCATATTTGACGGCAACGTTGACGTCGCTTTACTTGGCAATAGTTAGCCAATGCCAAAAATCCTTGTAGTTCCATTACCCCAAAAAAATAACGTTGCCACTTAGCGGCGGTATCGGTATTAATTCTCAATTGTTGGTTAATGGTTTTCAATGTTTCACCTTGTAGCAATAAATCAACAAAAGGCAACCACAGTTCACAATAAGATAACTTATCAAGATAATACTTTTTGAGTGGATTAAACGTTCGGTGACAGGTTCGGCAACGAAAATTAAGACGGTGTCCAATGCGAACTGTACTGAGCGATCCACAATAATCGCAAGGCATAACTGACGTACCAAGTAGCTTGGTCAGCCATAACTTAAATGCCTGAGCTTGTCGAGATACTTCTGCCGGCATCGATTGTGTAAGGTTAAGTACCGCTTGATAAAGATCAGGCTCATACTGCGCTAGCCACTGACGAATAACGTTATCTCGCCTTTGAGCAGCTCGCGGTGACAGGTGAAATTTATTGGCAATCAAGCTATGTGGCAGGGCAATTAACGTCATGGGCGCAATATCAATCAGCAATGCGACAGGTTTAAGGCGTCGACATAATGAACTTGTTGCGATTAACGCTGGCACTCGTTGCAAAAATCGCTCAGCAGCAGAATGCTGCTCGTCGGGTAAAATAGAGTGATACATTGTTGATCCCCTTTGAAACGGTATAGACTCCTGAATATTTTTTACAAATAATATAACCTAAAAACTGAACAGGTGGAATTATTTGGTTAACGACTGCCCAGCATAAACAGAATATGCTATATTATTTTTTGTATGATTTTACAAGGCGATAAGATGGATATTAAACTAACCAAACATGACAAACGCTATATTGAAAGCACGGACGACGTGTACAGTATTATGCAGCGTGTGTTATTGCGTGAAAACAAGATCGACCAAGAAAAGGAACATCTTTGGATTATTGGTATGAATCAAGCGGGTTATATCCTGTATATTGAACTAATTGCGCTTGGATCGTATAAATCGGTCAATATTGAGCCAATGAACGTGTTTCGCGTTGCGGTGATGAAAAATGCCTCACGCGTGATTTTGGTGCATAACCACCCGTCAGGATCGCTGATCCCCCTCAGAGGCGGATAAAGACATCACCGACCGCTTAATTCAAGTTGCCCATATTTTAAATATCGAGCTTACCGACCACTTAATTATCACCCCAAAAACCTATATCAGCTTTCGCAGCATCAAACTAATGGCAGAACTCGAACAAAGCCTGAAATATGTTCCGACTTACCAAGTGGTTGAACGCATTCGTAAACAAGAAAAGCAAATTGCGAAAGAAAAGTTGGCGGTTGCAAATGATAAAGTAAAAACTGCTGAGGAAAAAGCTAGAACTGCAAAACTGGTCGCAAAGCAAGAACGAGAGCAAAAAGAAAGGTTAGTACATGCACTATCTCAAAAAGATAGTTCCATTGAACAAATAGCCACAATTATGGAAATTGATGCTAAAGAAGTACAAAAAATTCTGAAAAAGAAAACGATGAAAGAGTAATGAGTTTCAAAAAATGTGAACTGTCTCGTAAAATAATAAGCTTATTATTGTTATGTATATAAATACAGTTATAATATTTGGAATTTTTAGTAGCAAGGAATACACATTTTATGAAATATGCTTATGAAGATATGAGTGATGAGCAATTTGAAAGATTAGTTGTTGTTATTTGCCAGCATATAATGGGTATTTCTACACAAGGATTTGCTAAGGGGCCTGATGGTGGGCGAGACGCTAAATTTATTGGTACTGCCGAATTATTTCCCAGTAGAAGTTCACCTTGGATTGGAACAACAATTATTCAAGCCAAACATACTAATGGCTATAATCGTAATTGCTCTGAATCTGATTTTTATAATAAAGAAAAGAAAACTAACCCAAATACCGTGATTGGTGGGGAACTGATTCGTATCAAAAAGTTAAAAGATCAAGGCGAGCTGGATAATTATGTCTTGTTTACTAATCGTCGTTTAACTGGTAATGCAGAGAGTGAAATATGTAAAACGATTTCAGACTATATTGAAGTCGATATAGTATCAGTAAAGATCATGGATATTAATCAGATAGAACTTTATCTTAAACGATATCCTGAAATAATGAGAATCGCTGATCTAGATCCTATCGATAGTCCGTTAATTGTTAGTCCTGACGATTTAGCAGAAGTTATCCAGGCATTTGCAAATCAAGCGCGAAAAATAGAAAGTAGTTTAGCCGATATCAATATTGAGCGAACCACTTATGCTAGAAAAAATCAGCTAAATAATATGACTGAGGCTTATGCTAATGAGCTTAAGCGGCGTTACCTCAAAGATGTTAATGAAATTGAATCTTTTCTATCTTTAGCTGAAAATAGTGAATTACGTGAGCGTTATGATCTTGCTGCAAATGAGTTTTGTTTAAATATTATTGCAAAAAGAAAGCGTTATCAGACCTTCGATGAGGTAATGAACTACTTATCAAAGCTATTAGTTGATAGAGACCCAATTTTGAGACAAGTTAAACATAAACGATTAGTGAATGTCATGTTGTTTTTTATGTATTGGAGTTGTGATATAGGTAAGAATGAAGATGCTAAGACCCAATAAACATACTCACCCGGATAAAACTATTATTAACATGTCTTTTTTATTGCTTACTTATATTAAGAAAAAGAGACTAAAAAAGTATGATAGTTTATTAGAATATGCTAAAAAATCCGTTGAAGGTGGACATTTTTTATTTCTACCTGCGCTTAATCTTCTTTTTTTATTAGGGTTAGTTGAGTATCATGCAAAAACTGATTCAATCGAATATGTGGGGATAAATGAAACTATCTAAATTATATTCAAATAAACCAGATTTATTTGAAACAATTATTTTTTCATCAGGTTTGAACGTAATTCAAGCTGAAATCCGTTTGCCTGAAAATAAGGAAAAAGATACCCATAATTTAGGTAAATCGACGTTAGGCAAATTACTTGATTTTTGTTTTTTATCTCAAAAAAAATCAGAATTCTTTTTATTTAAGCATGAACAGTTGTTTAACCAATTTGTATTTTTTTTAGAGTTAGAATTAGAAGATGGTTCTTACCTCACTATTCGTCGAGGTGTCACTAATGCAGCTCGCATCAGTATAAAGAAACATAACGATTCACACCAAGATTTTACTCAATTAACGAATTGGGATCATGAAAATGTGCCATTTGATAAAGCGAAAGAAATTTTAGACAGTATATTGAATTTTTACTGTCTCAAACCATGGCCTTATCGCAAAATGTTAGGTTATTTATTACGTTCTCAAGATGATTATCGTAATGTTTTTCAATTAAGAAAATTTGCATCTAAACATAAAGACTGGAAACCCTTTCTTGCTCATATTCTTGGTTTTAATTCTGATTTAATTACAAAACACTATGAACTTGAATCTCAACTTAAGGATGCGAGAAATAGAGAAGATATAGTACAAAAAGAGTTGGGCGGTTCAATTGAAGATATTAGTCGGATTGATGGGCTCTTATTATTAAAACAACAAGATGTTAATGAGCGACAACGGCTATTGGATCAGTTTGATTTTCATTCAGTAGATCAAGTAAAAACAAAAAAACTCATTGATGAATTAGATTTGAAAATAGCCACATTAAATAAAAGACGTTATTCATTAGAGTTTAATCGAAAAAAGATAGAATTATCTTTACAAAAACAACAAATATTATTTGATCCTGATAAGGCCGAAAGCTTATACAAAGAAGTCGGGATTCTTTTCCCTAAGCAATTAAAAAAAGATTTTAATCAACTTATTAAGTTTAACCGCGCGATTACGGAAGAACGACATAAATATTTAAAAGAAGAACTATCATCAATAAAAAAAGAGTTAATAGATATTAATCAAACCTTATTGCAATTAGGTGAAGAAAGAACACAAACTTTATCATTTTTAGGTGAAACAGATATTTTTGATAAATATAAACAAATATCTAATGATTTAATTACCTTAAAAGCTGATATTGCTTTTTTAGAAAGGCAAAAAGAGTTTATTCACAAATTGCAAGAGCTTAGGACTGAAATTAGGCAGTTAAATAAAAAATATCAAAAAATTCAAATTGATATGGAAAAAGATTTAGAGATGCAAAATAAACAGGAAACAAGTTTATTTTCAGAAATTAGGTTGTATTTCAGTCGCATTATTGAAGATGTTATTTCTCGAAAAGCATTACTTAATGTCAAAATTAATCGAGAAGGTCATCTTGACTTTAGTGCTGATATTTTAGATGAAGCTGGTTGTTCAACAAGTGCTGATGATGGACATACTTATAAAAAATTATTATGTGTGGCTTTTGATTTAGCTATATTACGCGCTCATCTTAAAGATAATTTTCCTCGTTTTGTTTATCATGATGGGATATTTGAATCTTTAGATGACAGAACAAAGATCAATCTTCTGAATGTGATAAGGCAATATTCTATTTTAGGTATTCAACAAATTATTACTGTAATTGATTCAGATATTCCACTTGATAATAATATTTTCTTTAATAAAAATGAAATTGCATTGGTATTACATGATGAAGGAATACAAGGAAGATTATTTAAATTACCATCTTGGTAATTAAATTAATCGAAAAACAAAGTTGAGTAAATGAAAGTCTTATTATTGATTAAGTCTGAATACATTAAATGAATTCTCTCATTGAAGAAGAAATTTGAATTTTAAAAGGATAGTAAAAAACTGTTCAGAATGTTTTGATTTATGCCACATTATCGGTTGGATAAGTTATCGGTGAGTTTGATATCGATGTAGTGATATCGTGAGCATTTCGCAAAAAATAAAAGGGGGTATTACCCCATAACCCACACCACCAACCGTCATTAATATACAATTCCGCCCCCCCATTTGGGGCGGCCATAACTGCGTCGATCTTTTTAAGTTTGTTAGCACGTAAATAGAATATTTAACTATTGTGCGAAGCAAGTAGCGTTGCCAACCTTTTTTTTATTTCATCATTAGGTTCGTTTGCAATAAGTTCTTGCAGGGCAAGCGTTAGTTTATCTGTCCAACATTGCCGATCCCAAGCTTCAATGGCATTTAATGCCATGTTTCGGTTGCGTATTACAGGGCTGTTTAGACCTATTAATATAAGATCTTCACCCATACCCGGAAATCGATTGAGCTCTTGTAAAATAGCATCCAATGCACGGTGTGCTTTATATTTGATGCCAAATGCAGATTCTAGCGCTGGCCCAGTTGCGATTTTTGTAAAGTCATATTGTTGCCCAGCTAACTGTATAACTTGTTGTACTCTTTGTATATCATCGGTTTGCATTAAATAATACCACTGTTCACCCTGATAATTTTTTTGATATGCAAAACGCGCATCCCATGCATCAAATCCAAATTGCGTGTAAAGATCAGCAGCTAGGCAAAATTTACTGCTATCATCAGTCATTAAATCATGCTCAATTAATGCTAACCATTTATCTTGATGGATAAACTCATTTCGCTTTTTCAATAATTGCGTTTTTTATTTTTTCATTCCAATTAGGATAGCTTTCATTAAGCTGGTTGCTAACAAAATCACGTATAGTCAGTACTGTCCGTAAAGGGGGGAGTTCAGCTAATGAGGGTAGTTTTAGTAAATGTTTTAAATAATTTAAACAAACAGTAGCACCTTCCTCATAACAATGCATATCTTCGGCTGGTCCGCCCATGATGAGTGCCTCTAAAATTTCACCCGCAGATTCTAATAAAGGTAAATTAACACTATCTTGTTCTAAAACCTGATTTAATTCACCTTTGGTTGCGCAAGTATAAGCAAGATATTCGTTCATAACGCTATTTTGATAACCCGCTCTTAATAACCAATCTTTAGTTGTTGATGATAATTGATATTCGGCTAATCGTTCAACGATATGGATCCTACCCCAACCATCCACTTTTTTAGCTAAAGTAACTAAGGCATTTTCGACTTGTTCGGGTGATGATAAGGTATTTTGTAATGCAACTGCTGAATATAAGGTAAACTCTTCATGCATGCCTAATAATAAAAATAAGTCTGTTTGTTCGGTAGTAAAACATCCTAATACAGCAATACTAAACTTAATGATTTCACGATCAGGGCTATTTGTTGCTAACCAATAGGTAAATTCATATAACTTATCAAAATCAAGGTCAATTTTTGGTATTGCATCACTTAAATCATCAATAAAACTTAAAGTACCTTCTGTATTTATTAAGGTGTAAAGTTTTTCGATATAGTGTTTATTGGGTTGTGTTGATATTGTGATTAGTAACGTTAAAATTTCTTCAACACATGTTTGTTCAGATGATGCGCCATGATGATTGCTAACTCCATCCATCGCCCCGGCTGCCCATTTTAATTTTGTATCATCAGATGATTCATCAGGAAGTGTTTGGGCTATTTCAGGCAGTTTTTCAGCACGTTGATAAGGCAGTAAAAATTGATAAATACTGATTTTATTGTTATCCCATACCATTGGAAATGGTTGAGTCGTCGCCCTATTTGAGGGTTCTGTGGTTGAACTTTGAGTATTTTCTTTCATTGTTAATCCTTTAAATATTTTATTGTTAGAATGATTAATCAGTTATTTAAATTAAATAATCGCGATAGTCATGCATTATTTTTAGATTGTAATTGATATAATTGAAGTTGTTTATATTTTTATTTCCACCAATACCGAGGATTGCTCCTCGATATTTTTTACCCTTTCACACACACGACTTGCCGTAATTGATGGACAATTTCGACCAGTTCATTTTGGGCTGTCATTACCGCATCAATATCTTTATATGCCATTGGTATTTCATCAATCACATCAGCATCTTTACGGCATTCAACATGTGCGGTAGCTTTAATTTGGTCTTCAATGGTAAATTGTTTTTTTGCCGCTGTTCGGCTCATAACTCGCCCTGCACCATGTGAGCATGAACAGAAACTTTCTTCATTACCAAGTCCACGGACAATATAGCTTTTAGCGCCCATTGAGCCCGGAATAATCCCTAGCTCACCTTTACGAGCTGATACCGCGCCTTTACGAGTAATAAAAATGTCTTCACCAAAATGCTGTTCTTTTTGCACATAGTTATGGTGACAATTAACCGCCGACATATGTGTAGTAAACGGTTTAGTAATGACTTTACGCATCGCTAAGATGACATTATTCATCATGGCTTCACGGTTGAGCCTTGCAAATTCTTGTGCCCAATGTACGGCATCAACATAATCTTGAAAATGTTCAGTGCCTTCTTGTAAATAAGCCAAATCTTTATCGGGTAGATTTTTAATATGGGCTTCCATATCTTTTTTAGCCATTTCTATAAAAAAGCTGCCAATGGCATTACCTACACCACGTGATCCACTATGCAACATAATCCAAACTCGATCGGCTTCGTCTAAACAGATTTCGATAAAATGGTTGCCGGTACCGAGTGTGCCTAAATGTCGGTAGTTATTGGTATTTAAAAAACGTGGGTATTTTTCGGTTAATTTTTCAAAACCCGGTAATAGCTGTTGCCAATAGCCATCGATTAGTGATGGTGGATTTTGCCAGCTACCGCTATCTCGCCCTTTATGTTTTGGTGTTATGCCATGCGGTACCGCTTTTTCAATTTCATGCCGTAACGGTGATAAATTATCGGGCAAATCACTCGCCATTAAGGAAGTTTGCACCGCAATCATTCCACAACCAATATCAACACCCACTGCCGCTGGAATAATTGCGCCCATGGTTGGGATCACACTACCAATAGTCGATCCTTTACCTACATGCACATCAGGCATTACAGCAATATGTTTAAAAATAAATGGTAATTGTGCGGTTTTGGTTAATTGTGATTTAGCTTCATCTTCAACAGGTACACCTTTTGTCCACATTTTTATTGGCTTAGCATTTTCGGTTTTTAATACTTCATATTGATTCATTTTTTCATCCCATTTAAATTTTATGCAACGCTGAGTTGCTAAGTTGACAAGCTTGGTTTTATTTTTAGATTTTATTTTCCCCTTGGGGCGATAAAGTCTTTTTTGTGACTCAGTATTATAAATATTGCTAAAATCGTGCCAAAAATTTAAAAAGACAAAAATAATTAATATCAATTTGATTTAAAAAGAAAAATAAATTTTAAATAGATCAAGAAAGAAATTAGATAGATTTTTATAGGTTTATTTTTTATAATTTATTCTGCTAATTTATAAATATTTATAAAAATGAAAAAGAATGTAGTATTTGGTTTTTTAGGAAATGTACTGGATCAACGTGGTAAAGGTAAACGACGCTGGCGGCATTGGCGACCGACTATTGATTTATGTTATCAGTCAGAGATAGGCTTTAATCGGTTAGAACTACTTTATTATCAAAATGATTATCATCTGCTTTGTGAAGTGATTAAAGATATTAAAACTTTATCACCGCAAATCGAAGTAACACCAATTGCAATAAACATAGACGATCCATGGGATTTTGAGCAAGTTTATACCTGCCTTTTTGATATTTCCAAGAATTACGCATTTAATCCAGAACAAGAAAACTATTATGTTCATATTACAACAGGCACGCATGTTGCTCAGATTTGTTGGTTTTTACTGGCTGAGTCACGCTATTATCCCGCTAAATTATTACAAATGTCACCGCCAGAGAAACATCAGTCTGCCTCGCAATCTGATATGGAGTTAACCGAAAATGAACTGATTAGGCAAGTGCCTTGCGGTAAAATGAATATCATCGATTTAAATTTGCATCGTTATGATAAAATCTTAACTCGTTTTCAACAATATGCCCATCAAGCAACCGATTTATTAAAGTCAGGTATCGCAACGCGTAATCAACAATTCAATCAGTTAATTGCTGAAATAGAACAAGTCGCTAGTCGATCGCATGCACCTATTTTATTGTGTGGACCTACAGGTGCAGGTAAATCATTTTTGGCTAAACAGATTTATTTGCTTAAACACAGTAATCATCAAATTAGCGGTCAGTTTGTTGAAATCAATTGCGCCACTTTGCGTGGAGATAGTGCAATGTCAACCTTGTTCGGTCATGTTAAAGGCGCCTTTACTGGTGCTAATCTTGCCCGCACTGGATTACTTAAAAATGCCGATGGCGGTTTATTGTTTTTAGATGAAATTGGTGAACTTGGGCTTGATGAGCAAGCCATGTTATTAAAAGCGATTGAAGAAAAGCAATTTTATCCATTTGGTAGTGATAAACCGATACAGAGTGATTTTCAGCTAATTGCTGGCACGAATAAAGATCTGAAACAGGCAATAAAACAAGGCGAGTTTCGAGAAGATCTGTTCGCCAGAATTAACTTATGGAGTTATCAACTGCCAAGTTTAGCTCAACGTAAAGAAGACATTGAACCGAACATTGATTATGAGTTGGCACGTTATGCCAAAGAATATGGCATCATGCCACGCTTTAATCAACAATCACGACGCGCCTATTTGGCCTTTGCCACCAGCCCCGATGCTTTATGATTGGGTAACTTTCGTGAACTAAATAGTTCGATTATTCGAATGGCGACGTTAGCACCACAAGCTAATATTACGCTTGAACAAGTTGAAAAAGAGATTGCGCGCTTAAAACAAAACTGGGGACAAAGCAGAAATGATCATTCTTTAATCCCAACGGATATTGATGAATTTGATCGCTACCAACTAGAAAAAGTGATCGAAATATGCCAAAAAAGTGAAACATTATCTGCCGCAGGCAGGCATTTATTTGCCGTTTCTCGCACCAAAAAACAACGCAGTAATGATGCTAATCGGCTAAAGAAATATTTAGCTAAATTTGGTTTGAGTTGGGAGGTGATTCATCAATCTTAATAAATGTATCAGTAAAATCTATTTCATGAATGAAAAGATTCTTACTGATAACTGTGTTTATCCATTTAGACTAATTAAGCGATCTTGTTGATCGAATTTAGCAATAATTTGCTCTTTCCCTTTTATAGCAACAAGGGAGGTATGATCTGTTAAATTATCTGGTTCAATTTGATAATCTTTAGCTATTAGGTAATATTTAAGAGCTTGATAATGATTAACCTCAAAGTTTGAAATGAATTGGGAAAACGTTTCAAAAATTTGAGCTTGATTACTTCCGTTCTGCTCAATATGATTGATATCATGGTTGTTGTCAGATGAAGAACGTGAGAATAAATTTTGCATAAATTTTGGTAAAATATTGAACGTTGAATGTTGATGATTATTTTTTTGCTCGACCTGACTTTTTTTAACCGTTACCAAGGCTATTCCTTGACCAAAATTAGCAAGATAATATCCATTTGTGTCAAACATTCCTGCAGTAATTACACCTATTTTATGTAAATCTTCCTGCGTAGCAACACATTGACCAATAGTGAATAAATCAATGCTATTTTCTTGACCATAGTGTTTTAAACTCAGTGCTTGTTCAATAACAGGCATGGGTAACTGTGATGTTTCATTATTCCAAGACCAAAGCCATGTTTCAGACGATAAAGAGAAGCTCCCTAATAATTGAATTGAAAAGGTGATATCATTACCAAAATGTATAACACCCTGATCGATATCTATTTGCCAATCACTATCACCAATTATCTCATAAAAATTGAGCTGTTTTTCGAAACCATAACAACCAAAATGTTCTAACAATTCTTTTTCAGATTTGCACGGAGTTACCATAACTTTTTGTATTCCCATATTAGCTCCTTATTTTTTAGTTTTAATTTCTATATTTTCATTTAATACCAATATGATGATATTAATACATAATTTAATGTAATTTAACTAGTTTATGATTAATTTTTTTAAAACACAATGACTATAACAACCAAGAAAGCTAATGCGGTGATCTTAGATTTATATCATCAATCATCTACAAAAGATACACTTGAAAAATACGTGATTTATTATTGTGAATTATCACCTGAGCTATTCCTGCATGATTGCCGCTTCTTTGCGAAAATATAATCTTCAATTGAAACCACAAAGAATAATATTGATACTTTACATCCAAATATTCTTTGTATAGAATAAGCCCGCTTTCCTGAATCGTGCTGCTGCAGGAAAACAGTAATTATCTTCTCAACAGAGGAGACCGTTTTTTATTGTTTTCTAGGTGGCAATGATGTCTACATTTACCCGTTTACAAAAACGTTTATCCCGACTAGGGATTGAAAGTCATTTTTATAATGATGTTTATACTTTTAATCAACAAAATACGACCGCTCAAGTTTTATTACCGCAGGCTTTACCTTTAGAAGAAAAAGCTGTCAAGCAGTTACTGGATTTTGCATCGGTTAAAGTACCTAATAGCTTAGGACACGTGTGCGCTGCACGTGCTACTCCCGATTTCCATCCAGGTGCGATTGCGCCAGTGGGCAGTATTGTGGCAACAACGGAAGATTTAATTATTCCAGCAGCTATTGGCACTGATATTAACTGTGGTATGCGCCTTTTGACAACTGGCTTAAGCTATGATCAAGTGCATGACCAAAAATCAGCAATTATCGCGCAACTAAAACGCGTATTATTGCAAGATGAACGAGATATTCCTGTTACGCCGCAATCTTTTCAAGCGTTGTTTGATCAAGGAATAGCGCAATGGATTGCTGCCCTACCACAACAAGGTTTGTGGCAAGAGGTTAATGTTAAGCGATTACTTGCCGAAATTAACCAAATATCGGGGCAGTCGTTAATCACCGCCGATAGCAAATACGCGCCAGAGGCCTTTTTTGAGTCACGCAGTATTATCCGTCCAGCAAGCTTAGGTACCGTTGGTTCAGGTAACCATTTTGTTGAGTTACAAATTGTTGATGAGATCCTTGATCGACATTTAGCTTATCAAATGGGGCTAAAGAAAGATGCTGTTGTGATAATGATTCATACTGGTTCACGTGATGTGGGATTTTATATTGGCAAGCGTTGGCAAGATAAAGCCAAAGAATTATGGCCAGTAAACGAAAAATATCCAACATCAGGATTATTTGGTTTGGCCGATGATAATGCTCAAAATTACTTGCAAGCTATGGGCGTTGCAGCACGTTATGCTTGGATCAACCGAATTGTTATCACCGAATTGATACGTAAAGAATTCATGGCGATCTTTAAACACGATAATAGTCAGTTAATCGTGGATATTTCGCATAATATTATTTTACCTGAGCATGGCATGAATATTCACCGCAAAGGGGCAACGCCAGCTAATCAAGGGGAAATAGTATTAATTCCCGGCTCGATGGGCGATTACTCTTATGTGGCGGTTGGTAAAGGGAATTCGGATTGGTTATGGTCTTGCTCGCATGGTGCGGGTAGAGCTGAAAGACGGCAATCAATGCGTAGCAAAAAAGTGGTGACTGATAAGGTTAATTTGCCATGGCAATGTATCACCTTAAAAGAAGAACGTCTACGTGAAGAAGCCCCTGCGGCTTATAAACCGATCACACCTGTAATCGAATCGCAAGAAAATGCTGATTTAATTCAATCAGTGGTAAAACTTAAACCTTGGATCACGTTTAAAGCGTGATCAAGCAAACAGCCCAAGCTTTGTTCGTTTGGGCTGTTTTTATAATCAATTGCCATTCTAAATTTTTAGCATTGTATTTTGTTTATGTTGTATTATCACTAGGTATTGAGTTTGTTTTACTCATCCAGATCTCAGCGTTATTAACCCAATGAGTTTTAGACAATATTTTTTCCTTTTAACCGATTTAGTATTCACATATAACAATCAACAATTCCTATTGTAAACAAGAGAAATACAATAAGTAGGTTTATTATAGAATTTAGTGACAGAATTAACTGTCACCTTTATTATTCATTATGATTTTTTTCCTCTATACAGAAACAGGCAATTTTATGTTCGTTATAGTTAATAAGTTGCGGTTGTTCAATTGTGCAACGTGGAAATGCTAAACGGCACCGGGCATTAAAAGCACAACCCAAAGGAGGATTAAGAGGGCTTGGTAATTCCCCTTCTAATTTGATTCTATCCCGTCTAAGATCTGGATTTAATCTTGGTGTTGCTGATAATAGCGCCTGAGTGTATGGATGTTCAGGATTACGATAGATTTCATCTTTCCGCCCTTGTTCAACGCAACGCCCTAAATACATCACCATTACGTCATCAGCAATATGCTCAACGACAGAAAGGTCATGAGAAATAAAAACATAAGATAAACCTAGATCTTGCTGTAGATCCATCATCAAATTTAGTACTTGTGCACGCACAGAAACATCTAGTGCTGAAACGGGTTCATCAGCAACCACTATTTCGGGATCAAGCATTAAACCTCTTGCGATAGCAATGCGTTGGCGTTGTCCTCCTGAAAACATATGCGGATAACGATTATAAAACTCTTCTTTTAATCCAACTTTTTTCATCATTGATAGCACTTTTGCTTTACGATCATTGGCTGTTAAATCGGTATTGATAATTAGCGGTTCTTCTAATATGGAACCGATTTTTTTGCGTGGATTGAGTGATGAGTATGGATTTTGGAAAACAATTTGGATCTTTTGGCGACGCAATTTTTGAGCTTGCAGGTCATCATCCAACAGATTCTGATCTTTAAAATAGAGTTCTCCTGATGTGGGTTTTTCGATCATGGTCAATAATCTTGCTAATGAGGATTTACCACAACCCGATTCACCAACAATCGCAAGTGTTTTGGCTTTACCTAATGTAAAAGATACACCGTCAACAGCTTTAACTTGTTTAGCTTCAGAAAAGAACCCCGTTTTGACATGATAATATTTTGTCAGGTTTCGGGCATCAAGCAGTAATTCTTTATTTTCCATATTATTGTTCATATTGTGGTATCCCTTCGCTTGATAATGGATAATGGCATTTTACTTTTCTAGTTGCAGAATAACTCATTAATGCAGGTTCTTCAGTATAACAGCGTTCAGTAGCATAAGGACAACGCGGATTGAGTAAACAGCCCGTTGGCCGATCATATTTTCCTGGAACGACACCCGCTAATGATGCTAATCGCTCTTTGTCTTGCGTAAATTCAGGCAGCGAGCGTAATAATGCTTGTGTGTAAGGGTGTAATGGTTTTTTAAAGATAATTTCAGTATCACCTATTTCAACGACTTGTCCAGCATACATCACAATAATTTTTTGTGCCGCCTCAGAAACTAACGCTAAGTCATGCGTAATAAGAACTAATGCCATGTTATTTTTGCGTTGCAACTCAAGCAATAACTCGATAATTTGCCCTTGAATTGTAACATCAAGCGCGGTTGTTGGTTCATCAGCAATTAAGAGCTTTGGGTTACATGCAATTGCTATTGCGATCATGACGCGTTGGCTCATGCCACCAGATAACTGATGCGGATAAACATTTAATCGATTTTCTGCATCAGCAATACCCACTAATTTAAGCAATTCAATCGCTCTTGCTTTGAGTGCTTTTTTACTGCCACCTTGGTGAATTTTCAAGGTTTCAATGATTTGGTAACCTATGGTAAAACATGGGTTTAAGCTCGTCATCGGATCTTGAAAGATCATTGCAACATCTGCACCCACAATTTTACGGCGCATTTTGGTTGAGATCTGTTGCAGGTCTTTGCCATCAAAATGTAATGCATTGGCATTGACTTTACCTGGAAAATCAATTAACCCCATTATGGCGAGTGAACTCACTGACTTTCCTGAGCCTGATTCACCCACAATGCCAACAACTTGCCCTTGTTCAACGTCATAACTAATGTGGTCTACCGCTTTAAATCCACCAAATTGAACAGATAATTCTTTTACTTCTAATAGTGCCATGACTGTATCTCCATTACTGCTTCAATTTAGGATCAAGCGCGTCTCGCAAACCATCTCCCATTAAGTTGAAAGCTAACACTGTCATTAAAATTACTAAGCCCGGAAAGGTGACTACCCACCATGCAGATTGTGCAAATTGCAATACGTCAGCAAGCATTGTTCCCCATTCAGGGGTCGGTGGCTGTGCACCCATACCTAAAAAACCTAATGCGGCCATGTCTAAAATCGCATTTGAAAATCCTAATGAAGCTTGCACAATTAATGGCGCTAAACAGTTTGGCAGAATATTTATGAACATCTGCCGTAAAGCACCTGCCCCAGCAACTCGGGAAGCAATCACATAATCTTTATTAATTTCAGCAAGCGCTGCTCCGCGGGTTAAACGGATATAATGAGGTAACGCAACAAAAGCTAATGCAATTGAGGCATTAACAATCGATGGGCCAAATATCGCAACTAAAACAAGTGCAAGTAATAAACTGGGTAAAGCAAGCATGATATCGACAGCACGCATAATGATGTTGTCTAAAAAACTGCCTACATAACCGGCAATCAATCCCACTGTAATCCCTAAAATCAATGAGATGATGACGACTAAGCAACCAACTAATAAAGATAAACGCGCACCATAAATGAGCCTCGATAAGATATCTCTCCCCACATCATCTGTGCCTAAAATAAATTGCCAACTGCCATCTTTCATCCAAACAGGTGGCGCTAATAAGGCGTCTCTAAACTGTTCAGAAGGAGAATGTGGTGCAACAAAATTAGCAAAAATAGCGAGTAAAACAATAATAATAATAAAAACTAATCCAACGACAGCACCTTTATTTTTTGAAAAATAAAACCAGAACTCACGCATAGGTGTTAATGGTTTAGGTTCAACCAAACTGGTGTCTCTCGTATTGGTCGATTCAGTAATAACCTGTTTATTCATCTGTAAACACACTCTTATTTATGTCTAATACGCGGATTGATAACGCTGTATAACATATCAACTAATAAATTTACCAAAATAATCATGACCGCAACAATTAAAACGCCACTTTGCACTACGGGATAATCTCGACGTTGTAGCGCTTCAATTAACCAACGACCAATTCCCGGCCATGAAAAGACGGTTTCGGTCAATATTGCACCAGCAAGCATTGTACCAACTTGTAAACCGATGACTGTCATCACTGGGATCATCGCATTGCGTAATGCATGAATAAGTATGATTCGCATTCGACTAACGCCTTTAGCTCGTGCAGTTCGAATATAATCTTCACTTAATACTTCTAACATAGAAGAACGGGTCATGCGGACTATGACCGCTAATGGAATGGTTCCTAATACAATGGCAGGTAAAATTAAGTGAGTAACTGCATCGATAAAATCTTCTTTTTCACCCCATAATAAAGTATCAACTAACATAAATCCGGTTAAAGGTTTACTTTCATCTAAGAAAAGCATATCGCTAACACGACCTGATACTGGAGTTAAATTTAAATGCACAGAAACTAACGTAATGAGCATCATTCCCCACCAAAAAATTGGCATGGAATAACCCGTTAAAGACAAACCTATTGCTGTATGATCAAATATTGAACCGCGTTTTACTGCTGCAAGCACGCCAATTGGAATCCCAAAACTAACTGCAAACAACATCGCGCAAAATCCAAGCTCAAAAGTTGCTTTAAATCGGGGTACAAATTCATCCCATACTGGAATTTGGCTTTTAAAAGAGATGCCTAAATCGCCATGAAACATACCTATAATGTATTGAAAATATTGCTCATAAAGAGGCTTGTCTAAACCAAATTGCGTTATTAATTCAGCATGGCGTTCTGGCGTTAAACCTCGCTCTCCTGCAAGCACCGTAATAGGATCACCAGGAATGAGGTGAACGAAAATAAAAGTCAGCAGTGTAATGCTGATAAAAGTCGGAATAAGTACACCTAACCGCTTTAGAATAAATTGAAACATGTAGTAGCTCTTTTAAACTATCGTTTATAAAATAGATAAAATTTTTATTGTTATTAAAAAATAGATTTATAGCTCTAAATTTAGCAAAACCCAACGTAGTGATTAACCACACATTGGTGGTTAATCGTTAGGAATACTATTTTTCAAGCGTAACTTGGTTAAAATTATGTAATGCTAAAGGAGCCATAATATAGCCTTTAACCTCTTTACGTAATGGCATATAAACCATTGAATGTGCAATCATTAATGCAGGTGCTTGCTCACGCATCTCAACTTGTGCTTGTTTATATAGCTCAACTCTTTTTTCGTGATTTGACTCAACACGAGCTTGCTGTAATAAATCATCAAATGGTTTATAGCACCAGTGTGAATAGTTTGAACCTGCTTTAACCGCATCACAACTCATCAAAACAGAATAAAAGTTATCAGGATCGCCATTATCTCCAGTCCAGCCCATTAATACAGCATCATGTTCACCATCACGAATACGAGATAGATATTCTCCCCATTCATAACTCACAATTTTAGCTGTTACACCAATTTTAGCCCAATCCGCTTGAATCATTTCAGCCATACGGCGTGCATTTGGGTTATATGGGCGTTGTACTGGCATTGCCCATAAATTGATAGTAAAGCCTTTTTCTAATCCCGCTGATTTTAATAACTCTTTTGCTTGTTCTGGATCATAAGGATAATCTTTTACTTCATCGTTATAACCCCACATTGATGGTGGAATAAAGTTTTTAGCTGGTTCTGCCGCACCTTGAAAAACAGCTTTTATAATCGCATCTTTGTTCACGGCCATATTTAATGCTTGACGAACTTGCAAGTTATCAAGTGGTGGCTTATCCATATTGTAGGCTAAATAACCAATATTAACCCCTGCCATTTCTTTAACAACAATATTATTGTCTGACTTCATTCGCTCAATATCTGCTATATTTGGATATGGCATCGCATGACATTCTCCTTTTTGTAACTTGGCATAACGAATTGCAGGATCTGGGGTGATTGAAAACACTAAACGATCAAGCTGGGCTTTAGGGCCAAAATAATCGAGATTTGCTTTATAAAGAATTCTTGAATCTTTTTGGTATTGAACAAAAGTAAACGGACCAGTACCAACGGGGACTAAATCAACTTTTTCGGGTGTGCCATTTTTAAGCATAGCATCGGCATATTCGGCTGATAAAATGGAAGCAAATGACATTGCTAAATCGGCTAAGAAAGGCGCTTCTGGATGGTTTAATTCAAATACGACAGTATGGTCATCAATCTTTTTAATTTCTTTGATTAAATCTGTAAATCCCATGCTTCCAAAGTATTCATATTGTCCACCAGAAACTTTGTGATAAGGATGATTTTTATCTTTCTGTCGCATAAATGTAAAAATAACATCATCAGCATTTAAGTTTCGGGTTGGTTTGAATTCTTTATTGCTATGCCATTTAACATCATCGCGTAAATGGAAAGTATAAGTCAAACCATCTTGGCTGATATCCCAAGATTTCGCTAAAGCAGGTTCGATTTCGGTAGTACCTAATTTAAATTCCACCAAACGGTTAAAAACAGGAACTGCACTCGCATCCATTGAAATACCACTTGTTGCTAACTGTGGATTAAATATTTCAGGTGAAGCTTCTGCACAATAGACTAACGTCCCCGCAGCATGAAGTTGTGCACTAGCAAGCATTGTTATTAGTCCTGCGCCTAACAAAAATTTATGTTTATATTTCCTTAGATTCCTCATAAAATCACCCCAATTATTTAACTGTAAACCTATTTTGTAATACTTATACAAAGTTAAAATCTTCGTATTTCTAATATTTTTTAAATACAGATTTAGTAAAACACTCTAATTTTGATTTTTACATCAATTAATTTTTACTTTGTTTAAATTCATATTTTCGCTATCTATCGCACTAATATGGTGCAAAAATGCACCATAATTAAAATTACGATATTGCCTAGCAATTTACAATAACATTCCATTTTTGATTAAAATAATTTCTAACACGAGCATAACGGCAGTTAAGTACTGTGTAACAGATATAACATGCAAAAATAGTGCCATTTTTAATTCACAAATTTATATTAAAGGTAATACTAAAAAAGAGCATATAAATATGTTCTTCGAATTTTGCTCAATTTATATAGTTCTAAATTTATTATAGAGTTTGTCACTTAATAATTGATTTTTATAGAATGCATTATAATTATTGTAAATAAAATAATCATTAAATTAATGATGTAAAATTAACTTATTACTGGATTTAGCTTAATTTCAGTTGAACACAGTTGAGGAGTAAAATAAGGTTGAAAAGGCTTTAGGCATAAAAAAACTGCTAGAAGCAGGTCTTAGAATTTGGTGATTGGTTCTGAGGATTTCAGATGGGGAGAATGTATCTGGGGTTGTATCCATATAGAAATGATCTAGGATAAGAGTACTTGTTAATTAAATAGTTTTTTCAATTTTTGCCAAAAGCTCATTGATTCAATTATTTCTATTTTATTTTTTAGATTTTTATTTAATTCATGGCTTTTTTTTAACAATTCAACCAAATGATTATTATTTAATTCTATGTTAATTAAGTTGTTTTTTATAGATGTATATTCATTAAGTATACGTTCTTTTTCGATAAGATACGATTTTTGCAATTTAGTAATATTACTTAAAGCATTACTTAATTCTGATTGTTTTAATATCAACTTTTTATCATGATAATTAACAGAGATAGGATCTGAACGAATACAACCATAAACTTGATTTCTAAATATTGCTTTTAAATAATTATAATACTTTTCTACATCCTCACTATCATAATTTTGATTTCTTAATTCTTTTAAAAAAATTATTTTTTCTGAAATGTTCACTTCTATTATCGGAATGTTGTGTTCCCTGAAATCTTTTATTTTTTGGGGTTCACATTTATGTTTAACTGCGACTTCGATAGCAACTTTACCATTCCATTTTTCAGCTAAATCACATTCCGAAGAAAAATAGCCAATCAGATCAGGATAATAAACTTTACCATTTTCAAATTGTAAACGTGGTTCTATCAGAAATTGTGAAAAGTTTAACTGAAAACTATTTTGACCTATTACAAATTTAATTTTTTTTAATTCAGATAAAACCAATATAGCTATTGAATGGGAAATTGTTTCATTGTCTCCATCTCCATTCTTGCCTCCTTTCATGTTCTCAATATATTTAAAAAAACCATTTTTCACTGGAGCCATTCTAGCGCGATATTGTTCATTTGCCTGGGTGCTATAAAAAGTTAACTTTTCATATTCTTCTGGTGAGTTTTGTTTCATCTTTAACACCTCCCAAATATAAAATGTTCTAAGTCGTGAAGGTTGCTGTTGATCCAGAATAAAACAGTTTTGTTTGTTTTTAGCATATGCCCATATTTTTTTCACCATACACAATCCCCCTTTATTTTATTCAAAAATAATTTGTTTTTTGCTGTTTCTATAAAAGCAGTTCTAAATGCTGAATCATGTACAAAAAGTTGATAAAGTTCAATATATTTTTGCGGTTATCTAACATGATTTCAAGTAAAATACGCTCAAAAGCTATATCATGGTTATAAGTATCTATGTAACTATCCCCTAAAATAGTACAGCAAAAAAGTAGAAAATTCTCTATGATAAAAGTAAAGGGGGATTTAATTATGAAAAAAATGACTGAACATCAAATCGTCGCTATTTTAAAAGAAGCTGAAGCGGGTATTCCCGTTAAAGAACTGTGCCGTAAATATGGCATGGGTAATTCAACTTTCTATAAATGGCGGGAAAAATACGGTGGTATGGAAACTTCGGATATCAAACGCTTAAAGGAGCTGGAGGCCGAAAACCGCAAGCTTAAGCAGATGTTTGCCGAACTGAGCTTAAAATCCCAGCTTCAGGAAGAAATTATAAAAAAGCTTTAGTGCCCACAAAGGCACGTAAAACGTGGGCACAGCAACTACAACAAAATCATTCTGTTACTATTGCTATGAGTTGTGCCATTGTTGGCTTAAGCCGTTGTGCTTACTATTATCAACCTAAGTTACCGAATGATTCAGTGATTGTTTCGGTGTTGAATGCTATCACAGACCGGCATTTACGCTGGGGCTTTCCTAAATGCTTTAATCGCATCAGAAAGCTCGGCTATAAATGGAATCATAAACGGGTGTATCGGGTGTATTGTG
>NZ_JBXSQI010000025.1:0-44735 GCF_057063565.1 Gilliamella sp. X-57
GTCTGGCGGTAATAGCGCGGTGGTCCCACCTGACCCCATGCCGAACTCAGAAGTGAAACGCCGTAGTGCCGATGGTAGTGTGGGTATTACCCATGTGAGAGTAGGGGGCCGCCAGACTTTTAAATTTTATATATACACACCAAATTCGGTGGAGCGGTAGTTCAGTTGGTTAGAATACCTGCCTGTCACGCAGGGGGTCGCGGGTTCGAGCCCCGTCCGTTCCGCCACCTTTATTTTTAGGGGCGTAGTTCAATTGGTAGAGCACCGGTCTCCAAAACCGGGTGTTGGGAGTTCGAGACTCTCCGCCCCTGCCAAAAAATGATAACTTGTTCTAATTTTAGTCACTTGATTATTTTCATCTATATAAATAAAAAAATTTTGTTTACAGATTAACTTAGTTAATTATAATTCTCGCCCAAACACTTTTACAATCTAGAGGATAGAACATGGCTGAGAGTTTTGTAAGTCAACAACGCTTTTTTGATAATAAAAATTATCCAAGAGGTTTTTCCCGACACGGGGATTTTACTATTAAAGAAGCTTTGATTTTAGAAAAGCATGGTTGTGCTTTTAAAGATCTTGATGCAGAAACCAGAAATCCTACTACTGCGGAAGAAAGATCATTTGTAGCTGTTTGCAAAGGTAAAAAAGAACCATCTACAGATTTTGAAAAAACGTGGCTGAAATATCTTTCTCGTATAAATAAACCAAAAAGGTTTCATACATTATCTGGTGGAAAACCGCAAGTTGATGTGAGTGATGATTTTGTAGATAGTGATGACTAATTCTTTTAACCAATATTTTTGTGTAATTGAATTAGTAATCGATCCATAGAACGATAACTCAATGCTTCTGAAATGTGTTTTCGTTCTATATTTTCTGACAAATCTAAATCAGCAATTGTGCGTGATACTTTCAATATTCGATGCCATGCCCGAGCAGAGAGTCCCAATTTTATCAGTGCCTGCTCTAAATATTCATTATTTTCATTTGATAGCTGACAATAGCATTGAATTTCATTTGTACTTAACTGACTATTTAATTTATTATTTCTTTTAAACTGAATATTTCTTGCCTGTAAAACTCGTTGTTTTATTGTTTCAGTTGATTCTGAGGGAGTAGTTATTTTACTCAGTGTACCTTTCGGTAGTAAAGGCACCTCAATAGAAATATCAAACCTATCAAGAAAAGGTCCTGAAAGTCGATTTAAATAGCGTATAGTTTGTTGTGGTGTCGTTCTATTATGTGTTCCTTGATAATGCCCTGTTGGACTTGGATTCATAGCTGCTATTAATTGAAACTTAGCAGGAAATTTTATTTTTGCGTTTGCTCTCGAAATGATAATTTCACCCGATTCAATCGGTTCTCTCAATGCGTCTAATACCTTTCGATTAAATTCAGGTAATTCATCTAAAAATAATACTCCATTATGTGCTAGTGAAATTTCTCCTGGTTTGGGAATTGTTCCACCGCCAACTAGTGCTGCGGTTGATGCGCTATGGTGAGGTGATCTAAAAGGTCTTTTCCGCCAGTTTTTAATTGAGCCATTTGGGCTAACTAAACTGGTAATTGCTGCACTTTCAAGTGCCTCGTCATCTGACAGTTGAGGTAATAAGGATGTTAAACGAGTTGCTAACATCGTTTTCCCTGTGCCTGGAGGTCCAATTAATAATAAATTGTGACCTCCTGCTGCCGCAATTTCTAATGCTCTTTTGGCATGTTCCTGTCCTATTACGTCTTGTAGACTAGCTGAGCTATTATCAACATCATGATATTCACGATATTGTACTGTCGGTAAATCAATTTCTTTGGATAAATACTGACATAACTCTAATAAATTATTAGTAATTAATGTATTGTTTTGATGAATCAAAGATATCTCAGATTGGTTTTCAGCAGAAATTATTAAGGTACGATTCTTCTTTTGGGAAGAAATAGCAGCAGGAATCGCCCCTTTTACTGCTCTAATATTTCCTGATAACGCTAATTCACCTAGAAATTCATAATGTAATAAATTTTCTGTTGGAATTTGTTCTGTTGCGGCAAGAATGGCAATCGCTATTGGTAAATCAAAGCGGCTTCCTTCTTTGGGTAGATCTGCTGGAGATAAATTTACCGTTATTTTTTTAGCTGGAAAGGTAAAACCGCTATTAATAATGGCACTTCTAACTCGATCTTTGGCCTCTTTAACTGTTGCTTCAGGTAGACCAACTAAGACAAAGCCTGGCAAGCCATTACTAATGTGAACTTCTACGTTTATTAAGGGGGCTTGTATTCCAATAGATGCTCGCGTATAAATAATTGCTAGTGACATAGTTTCTAATTATTAATATGGTGAATTTGTATTGTAATAATATTAGAAAATATCAAGCAACTCATTAAAGCCATTTTATTAATGGGATGTGACACGCAATAAATAATACGGTTTTGCAATGATTTCAATTCTTTTTATTTAAAATGATTTTTGAAATAAATAATGATATAAAAAATAGACAAGTGTTACTTAATACTATTGAGGGACCTGTTGGGGTGTCGTAAATAAATGAAAACATCAACCCAGTAATAACTGATAACATACCGATTATTATTGCAACTAATGCCATTGTTTCGGGGGTTCTTGAATAATATTTGGCTGTTGCGGCAGGAATAATAAGCAAAGAAGTTATAATCAGGGCTCCGACAAATTTCATCGATAGACCTATTGTTAACGCTAATAGTAGCGTCAAAAGTAATTTTGTGATCTGTACATTAATTCCATGGCTAAAAGCTAATTCTTCACTCACAGTAATGAATAAAATGTTATTCCATTGCCAAAATAATAAAGCACCAATAAATGCTACACAAATAATAATTTGATAAAGATCTGAATATGTTACTGATAACAGATCACCAAATAAGTATCCCATTAAATCAATACGAATATTGCTCATTAAACTGATTACTACCAAGCCAAGCGATAATGCACTATGAGCTAAAATACCAAGTAAAGTATCAATGGGAAGTTGTTTTTGAGCTTCTAACCAAATTAATCCTAAGGCGAGTAAAAGAGTTATAAAAATGACAGCATAAAATAAATTGATATTCAGTAAAAATCCAAATGCGATACCAAGTAAAGCAGCATGTGATAACGTATCACCAAAATAGGACATCCTACGCCAAACAACGAAAGTACCTAACGGTCCTGTTATACTAGTTAAGCATAATCCAGCTAATAAAGATGGTAATAGTAACTCAATCATTATTTTTCCTTTCATGGCTAGGTAAAACAATTACCTTATTTTGTTTAATAGGGGATTTGCAACAATCATGTTGGTGATTGTGATGGTGTTTATAGACAGCGATTTGTGATGCCCCATGTTGACCAAAAAGAGAAATAAATTCTGGGTCATTAGAAACAATTGCTGGCGTACCAGAGCAACAGATATGATGATTTAAACAGATTACTTCATCTGTTTTTGCCATGACTAAATGAAGATCATGAGAAACCATTAAGACACCGCAATTAAACTGATTTTTAGCATCTGCGATTAAATCATATAATAGTACCTGACCATTGACATCTACGCCTTGAGTTGGTTCATCAAGAATCAATAATTGAGGTTTCTTTGCTAAGGCTTGAGCTAGTAAAACACGCTGTAATTCACCACCCGATAATTGATGCATCGATGTGTTGATTAAATATTCAGCTTTAACCATAGATAATATGTTAAAAATATCTTCGTTATTTAAATGTTTATTTAAGCTTATAAAACGTTTAACAGTAATAGGTAGAGTTGAATTTAAGTTTATTGATTGTGGCACATAGCCAATTGTTAAATTGGGTGAACGCTTGATTGTTCCTGAAGTGTTCGGAATTAATCCCAAAATGACTTTTACTAAGGTCGATTTACCTGCACCATTAGGACCTAATAATGTAATAATTTGATTCAGATGTATTTTTAATGAAACGTCATATAATATTTTTCGATGCTCAATTTCCACCGAAACATTATCAAGCGAAATTAGTGGTGTCATATTGTCAAAAGCCTTGCCCATAAATATGTTATGTTATATTATAACAATAATTAGTTCTATTCTATCATACTTTATAAATATAGGATAATGGTGTGAAAAAATATATTTTATTAAATTGTAAACGATTAGTCTCTTTTTTAAAAATACTTGTTTCATTAGTATTTATCCAAAGCATTACTAATTATGCTAACGCGAAAATTGTTTCATCTGTAAAACCGATAGGGTTTATCGCGCAAGCCATTGCTTCAGGAGTGACCGATACTGATATTTTACTTCCTGATGGCGCCTCTCCCCATACCTATAATTTAAAGCCATCTGATTTGGCTAAACTAAAGTCAGCTGAACTTGTGATTTGGGTTGGTGAAGATATGGAAGTTTTTATGCCTACAATCCTAAAAAGTATTGATAATCAAAATCAAATTGAATTAATGACAATACCCGAGATTAAAGTGTTACTACGAACTAGTCATGATGATCATGAGCATGAGCATGAAGAACATCATTCTGCTGATATTACAGCTCAAGATCACCATGGTGAATATGATGAGCATATTTGGCTTTCACCTAACATTGCTAAGATTATTGCGCAGTCAATCCATGATAGGCTTATTACACTATATCCAGATAAAAGTGTATTGATTGATGAAAATTTGCGCGAATTCAACATTAAGCTCGCAGAAATAGAACAAAACATTGCAAAAAAACTCATTACCGTACAAAATAGAGGGTATTTTGTGTTTCATGATGCATATGGGTATTTTGAGGCACGGTTTGGATTAAAAAAACTAGGTAGTTTTACTATAAATCCAGCAGTTCAACCCGGTGTTCAAAAGGTTTATGCTATTCAACAAGAGCTCAAAGAACACAAAGCAGTATGCGTATTTCGTGAGCCACAGTTTAGCCCTGCAGTTATTGAAAAATTAGTGGATGGAACAGATGTTCGAATTGGAGAATTAAATCCATTAGGAACAGGTATTGCTCTTTCCAAAGATGCATATTCACAATTTTTATTAAAATTAACACAGCAACTGTTGGATTGTTTAGATAGAAACTAATTTTAATAATAAATAGTTAAGGTTAATTTTGGCAAGACAAATAAAATCTCCTGATATTGAAAAAAATAATTTTAAAACTCCCTATTTTTCAATATTAGGTGTTCTTTTTATTGTTATTTTATTTACTGCTTTGTGGCGTCCACTCAATTTGGATCGAACGGTTTATGTTCCTTTAACTCCTCAAGTTGAAATTACTGTAAATAATAATTCCCACTCTCTTGCTGATGATGGCAGAGTTGAGATGGTAAATGGAAAAACGGCTACAGTTGCTGAATCATCAGATGTTCCTGAAGATGAGATCGTTAAAGATGAATTAGATGATATCGTTGATGATAAAGATAACTCAGTGCAATATACTATTGTGCGCGGCGATACTCTACATGATATTTTAATTCGCTATAATGTTAATCGAAATGATATTTATCAGTTAACGACTAAATTTAAACAACTCGCAAATTTAAGAATAGGCCAACAAATTAGCTGGACGACTGATGATAACCATAATTTGCAAACTTTTAGTTGGACAATATCAAGTAATAATATTCGAATCTATGAAAAATCGGGCGATAAATTTGTAGAAAGTTCTGAAACAGCTGAAGTAGTACCACAAGATATTGTTATAAAAGGTGATATTAAAACTAATTTTGTTGCTGATGCTCGCAAAAGTGGTCTAACCAGTAATGAAATTGGTATTATTACCCGCGCTTTACAATGGCGTTTGGATTTTCGACGATTACAAGTTGGTGACAAATTTTCAGTTGTTTTAACACGAGAAATGCATGGCAAAACTTTATCCAATAGCCAGTTGCTAGGTGTCCGTGTTAAAAATGGAACAAAAGACTATTATGCTATTTTAGCTGATGATGGTAAATATTATGACATCAACGGTAGCAGTTTATCCCAAAGCTTTTTCCGTTATCCTTTAGCAAAAAAAGCGCGTGTTTCATCTGGATTTAATCCGCGTCGTTTGCATCCAGTTACGGGACAAATAGCCCCTCATAATGGTGTTGATTTTGCGGTATCGCGTGGCACACCTGTATTATCCGTTGGTAATGGTGAAGTCGTCATTGCAAAGTATAGCGGTTCAGCAGGTAACTATATTGCTATCCGGCATGGTCGTCAGTATATGACTACTTATATGCACTTGGATAAAATTTTAGTCAAACCAGGGCAACAAGTTAAGCAAGGCGATAAAATTGGACTATCAGGAAACACAGGACGTTCCACGGGACCTCATTTGCACTTTGAATTACATATTAATAATAAGCCTGTTAATCCGTTAACTGCAAGCTTACCTATTTCGGAAGGATTAACAGGTAAGTCGAAAAAGGCGTTTCTGGCAAAAGTTAAAAGTGTTGGATCCCAGCTCAATTTTTAAATTTATGCATTTGTTTTATACTTAAACACCTACTTACCTGAAACTTTTTTACAAAAAGAAGAGCGAGGTATCCTTAAAAAATTATGTTATCATAAGTTAATTTTATTGAATAATAAATGTTAGGTGCAGTTTGAACACATCAACTAAAACAGCAAAAAAACGATCTTCTAAAAAGCCTAAAAAAAATACAAAGCCTACACTTTGGCGACGATTCTTAACATTAT
This sequence comes from Gilliamella sp. X-57, assembly GCF_057063565.1. Classification (NCBI taxonomy): domain Bacteria; kingdom Pseudomonadati; phylum Pseudomonadota; class Gammaproteobacteria; order Orbales; family Orbaceae; genus Gilliamella; species Gilliamella sp. X-57. Next base: position 6,672 of record NZ_JBXSQI010000025.1, read on the forward strand.
TATTTAAGTTATTTCTTGTATTTGCTGCTGTGGCTATTATTTATGGTGTCTATCTCGATCAACAAATCAAAGAGCGGATTGATGGGAATGTGTGGGAATTGCCCGCTGCAGTTTATGGGCAAATTATTGATCTTGAGCCTGATAGTGAATATAGCTTAAATGATGTGATTACTATGTTAGTTGGTGCACAATATCGTCAGCAAGAGACGAAAGCTACCCGCCCAGGTGAATTTATTGTAAGACATGAGGCGATCGAAGTTTATCGTCGGCCTTTTACTTTTCCTGATGGTGAAGAGCAAGCGTTTAGAGTAAGAATCACTTTTTATGAAAATCGTATCGAACGTATTACTAATCTAGATACAGGACGTGATTTTGGATTGCTTAAGATTGATCCTAAATTAATTACCATGATGCATTCTCCAAATGGCGAACAGCGGTTATTTGTGCCATTAAAAGAATTCCCTGATTCATTGTTACAAACATTGGTAGCAACAGAAGATAAACGTTTTTACCATCATCATGGTGTAAGTTTATATTCTATTGGTCGCGCTATTTTTGTTAATTTAACAACAGGTCGTACTGAAGGTGGCAGTACACTAACTCAGCAAACGGTCAAAAATCTTTTTCTAACTAATGAACGTAGTTTAAGCCGAAAAATACGTGAGGCATATATGGCGTTGATTTTGGATGGTCGTTATAGCAAGGAGCGTATTTTAGAACTTTATTTAAATGAAGTATATTTTGGACAAGCGGGTAGTGAAGAGATCCATGGTTTTCCATTAGCTAGTCTTTACTATTTTGGTCGTCCAGTTAATGAACTTACATTGGATCAGCAAGCAGTGCTGGTTGGTATGGTAAAAGGAGCTTCGCTATATAATCCTTGGACACAGCCAAAGCAAGTTATCGAACGTCGTAATGTGGTTTTAAAACTCGCTCAGCAGCAAGGTATTATTGATGATGAGCTGTATACTTTATTAAGTCAGCGCCCACTAACAGTTCTACCTAAAGGTGGTGTGATTTCACCACAACCAGCATTTATGCAAGTTGTGCGCAGCGAACTTCGAAAACAATTAGGTGATAAAGCAGATCATTTGTCTGGTATGAAGATTTTTACTACCTTTGATCCTGTTGCTCAATCCGCTGCGGAGCAAGCGGTCACTAACGAAATTGAGAAACTGCGTACATCAACCAATAAAGAATTACAAACAGCAATGGTGATTGTCAGTCGCGAGACTGGGGAAATTCGCGCAATTATTGGTAGCGCAGAGCCGCGTTATCCGGGTTATAATCGTGCTTGGTTAACTCAGCGAGCAATTGGTTCATTAGCTAAACCGTCAACTTATCTAACTGCACTTGGGCAACCCGAGCATTACCAACTTAATACTTGGCTTAACGATAATCCTTTATCGATTAAGCTTGATGGCGGGGGGTATTGGGAACCGAAAAACTATGATCGTAAATTCCGCGATCGTGTTATGTTGGTCGACGCCCTAGCGCTTTCACTCAATGTACCTACTGTTAATTTAGGTATGGCATTGGGGCTTGATGCCACAAAGAATACTTTACAAGCGTTGGGCATACCCGCAGAGCGTATACCTAATTTACCATCAAGGTTACTTGGTGCTTTAGAATTAACACCATTAGAAACTGCACAGATGTTTCAAACGATAGCTAATAATGGTCAACGTTCTCCACTTTCTATTTTAAGATATGTATTGACGGATAAAGGTGAGCTTGTTTATCAACGCTATCCACAACAGCTTCAGGCAGTATCTCAACAATCGGCTTATTTAACTACTTATGCTATGCAACAAGTGGTTAATTCTGGGACATCTCGTTCATTAAAAGCTAAATACGGTTCGTTTAATTTAGCCGCTAAGACAGGTACAAGTAATGATTCTCGTGATAGCTGGTTTACAGGGATTGACGGTAAAAATGTTGCTGTTATTTGGATTGGTTTAGATGATCATTCTCCAATGAAATTGACAGGTGCAACGGGTGCTTTAAAAATTTATAGTGAATATTTACAAAATAATCCACCAAAGAAATTAGTATTACAACAACCTCAAAATATTTTTATGGTACCTATTGATAGCGATGGGCGGTGGCAATGTAATGGAAGTGGCATTCGATCTTTACCTGTATGGACGATTAATCCTCAGAGCTTATGCTCTGGCAATAACCAGTCAGTGCCTGCTCAGCAAGCGCCAACTTGGGTTACAGACCTATTGAATAATTAGGAGAGAAGAATATGCCTGAATTACCGGAAGTTGAAACAAGTCGCCGAGGCATCTTACCGTATTTAAAGGGACAAACTATAGATAAAATTATTGTTCGACAATCTAAATTACGCTGGCCAGTTGATAGGGCTATAAGTAATGCTCATGGACAAGTGATTTTAGATATAAAACGGCGTGCAAAATATTTATTATTACAGTTATCTAATAATTGGATCGTGATTCATCTAGGCATGTCAGGTAGCTTACGTATTTTACAAAATCGCCAAAAAGCAGAAAAACACGATCATATCGATCTTGTCTTAAGTAATGGTGTCATATTACGTTATACCGATCCTAGGCGTTTTGGGTCTTGGCTTTGGGCAAATTCATTAGACGAAATATCTCAATTACAACATTTAGGACCAGAGCCTTTAAGTAATGAATTTTCAGCGGAATATCTATTCGAAAAAGCCCGAAATCGACAAGTTGCCATTAAAAGCTGGATTATGGATAATCATATTGTGGTTGGAGTCGGTAATATTTACGCTTCTGAATCGTTATTTATGGCAAAAATCAATCCCAATCGTAAAGTAAAAGATTTACAATTAAATGAATTGGAAAGGTTGGTTGCTTCCATAAAACAGGTTCTTACCAAATCAATTGAACAAGGCGGAACAACACTAAAGGATTTCCTTCAGTCTGATGGCAAACCTGGATATTTTGCACAAGAGCTACAAGTTTATGGGCGCAAAGATGAACCGTGCATAATTTGTGGAATAGAAATAAAATCACAAAAAATAGGACAGCGTAATACTTTTTATTGTGAAAATTGCCAAAAATAATGGCATCTTTTTAAGCAAAATTATCGCTTTCTTATGGGCACCACCAAAATTGTATATCTTTTGATATATTCGTTCTTTTTCATGTATAAAAATATCTTTTCAAACTCTTTAAACCTTATTTAAATAGGATTAGTATAGATACTTGAAATAGAATAATTTTTTATTATTACTTTGAGTATTTTATATAGTAAAGGCATTATTATTACACAAATCTTTTTATTTTAAAGACTATGGACTTGTTACTTGATATCGGCTATCTTTCTCGCTATAAAATTGTTTATGTTTTGTAAAGTTTAGTATGTGGAGCTAGTTAACGGCAATACATTAATTTTCAAAAATTTTTTCTGTTTTTCGGTTTATGTTTAATTTAACTCAATGTTTCTTGCTTTTATTAAGGAATTTAAGATGATCAAATTCGCTTCTCGCTTTTTGACAACTTGCTTTATTTTATTTTTTACCACGATGGCTAATTCTGAGGTCAGAATTATCATTACCGATGGAGTGAGTTCTGCTAAACCAATCGCTGTTGCTCCATTTAAATGGACTGGTGGTGGAGAGCCGCCACAAATTATTGAAGATATTATTGCTTCTGATTTGCGTAACAGCGGTAAGTTCAATCCTATTGACGTTAATCAAATGCCTCAAAAACCAACCACTGCTTCAGAGGTTACTCCTGCGGTATGGAACAATCTTGGTGTTTCAGCTGTTGTAGTTGGTTCAATTCAACCTGATGCATCTGGAAAATACCTTATAAATTATCAATTAGTTGATACAGTCAACCGTCCTGGTACCGTTCTGGCACAAAACCAATTTTCTATTGAAAAACGCTGGATTCGTTATGCGGCACATACTGCTAGTGATGAAATCTTTGAATCACTAACGGGTATTAAAGGTGCATTTAGAACGCGAATTGCTTATGTTGTTAAAACAACCAAAGGACCTTTTTCGCATGAATTAAGAGTGTCTGATTATGATGGTTATGATCAAACCACTGTTCATCGCTCTAAAGAGCCGTTAATGTCTCCTACTTGGTCACCTGATGGTAAAAAATTGGCTTATGTGACTTTTGAAGGCGGTCATTCTGCATTGGTTTTAAAAACATTAGAGAGCGGTGCTGTTCAAACAATTGCATCTTTTCCTCAACATAATGGCGCTCCGGCATTTTCTCCTGATGGTAGTAAATTAGCTTTTGCTTTATCTAAAGGGGGAAGCTTAAATTTATATATGATGGAGTTAAGTAGCAAAAAAATCACGCAAATTACTTCTAGTCGTAGTAATGATACAGAACCATCTTGGATGCCGGATAATCAAACTATTGTTTACACGTCTGACCAAGCGGGTCGTCCTCAATTATATAGTATCAACATCAATACGGGGGAATCACAGAGAGTAACTTGGGATAATACGCAAAATCAAAATGCTCGAGTGTCACCTGATGGTTCTTTTATTGCTATGATCTCAACTAATAATCGTGAACAACATATTACTCGATATGATATGGATACAAAAACTTATCAACGTCTAACAGATACTTTTTTAGATGAAACGCCAAGTATTGCGCCAAACGGTACTATGATCATTTATAGTTCATCACAAGGATTAGGTACCATTTTGAATCTTGTTTCTACCGATGGTAATTTTAAAGCAAGGTTACCTGCAACCGATGGGCAAGTAAAATTCCCTGCATGGTCACCATATTTATAAGAAGAGCCTAGCATTTATACAATATTGCGATGATTAAAATTGTGTTAAGTATAAGGGCGTTATAATATATACGTCTAATCTTTCAGGTTGGTAACAAGTGTTACTTTGAAGTTGGTTAGATGTATAATATATAAGTAATAATTTATTTAAACAAAAGGAGTTAATACAATGCAATTTTCTAAATTTTTTAAAGTAGCCGCGGTTGCTTTACCATTAATCGCTGTAACTGCATGTTCGTCTAATAGCAGCCACAACGAGAGTGGTAATTTAAACGGTACTTTATCAAAAGAAGCTTTAGAGCAACTTCAAAAATTACAACAAATCAATACAGTATATTTTGATTTTGATAAATACAATGTTAAATCTGAGTATGAAACTTTATTAAATGCGCACGCTGTATTTATTCGTTCAACTAACCTAAAAGTTGTTATCGAAGGTCATGCTGATGAACGTGGTACTCCAGAATATAACATCGCCTTAGGTGAACGTCGTGCTGCAGCAGTTAAGTCATACTTACAAAGTAATGGTGCATCTGCAAGCCAAATGGAAATCGTTTCTTATGGTAAAGAAAAACCAGCTGTATTAGGTCATGATGAAGCGACTTATGCTAAAAACCGTCGCGCTGTAGTAACCTATGCTGGATATTAATTGCATTTTATAACGGCTGATTATTCAGCCGTTTTTTATTTTCTAAGTTCACGACGAGTCAAATAATATGCATAAAAAAATACTGACATTGTTCTTATTTCTTTTATTCACTGGTTACGGTTGTGCTGCGGGTAGCTCTGATATCGATCGAACCATTCAAGCCCAAGGGCAGTTGTTGATTCAAAACCAACAAAAAATTAGCGATTTACAAGCTGATGTAGATACCCTTCGTGGTCAGTTAGAAGAAACAAAATATCAACTTAATCAAATAATTGAACGTCAAAAAATGATTTTTCAGCAAATGGCTAATGGTTCTGGATTTTCATCGAATTCTAATTCTGACTCACAAGAAAATAGTTCAACACCATCTTCTGACTCGACCTCATCAAGATCTTCTTCGTCAGATTTATCAGGATGGGGGACTTCAGGTGATGATAAAGCCGATTATAATTTTATAATGCAGTTTGTTAATGATGGTAAACAAAATAATGAGGCTATTGCCGCATTTCAAAAGTATTTAAAAACCTACCCAAAGTCTAAGTACCGAGCTAATGTTAATTATTGGCTTGGTCAACTTTCATATAGACAAAACAGAAAAGACGATGCTTCATTTTATTACGCAACCGTCGTAAAAGATTTTCCATCATCTCCGAAAGCTGCTGATAGCCTTTATAAAGTAGGATTGATTTTACTTGATAAAGGGGATGCGAAAAAAGCTAAAACTGTTTTCCAACAAGTGGTAAATAAATACCCAAAAGATAAGAATATAGTTGATCGTGCGAATAAAAAATTAGCATCGCTAAAGTGAAGTGTATAAATAACCAGCTATTGCATGAAAATGACAATAAAAGGGTTGCGTAGCCTTACAATTATAAGTATTATACCAACCCGAAATCGCTTGTAGCTTTAAGTATTAAATGTAAAGTGGTTTTGTCAAATGGGTCGTTAGCTCAGTCGGTAGAGCAGCGGACTTTTAATCCGTTGGTCGAGCGTTCGAATCGCTCACGACCCACCATTTATCTCATAAATCTTCAATACTTCATTTTTGGTTAGACCTTTTCAATGTTTACATTGTCAACAGAATAAATTCTTATATTTATCAGTATGCTCAAAAGGGAGATATCCCCCCCTCTTTTTTATATTATTTATCTTTGGCGGCTAATTCGATAATTTTCATCGTTACTTCAAAAGATTTAAGAAATGATGATAATGGTAAAAACTCAAAGCACGAATGAAAGTTATGTGCACCAGTAAAGTAATTGGGTGTGGTAAGGCCTCTAGCAGAAAGTGCTGAACCATCCGTTCCCCCCCGCATAGCGATCGTATTTGGCTGAATCTTGAGTTGCTCAAATGATTGATAAATTAAATCAATACTGCGGCGATCATTACCTAAATGGTTAGCTATATTGCTATAAATATCGGTAATTTTACACTCAATTTTAGCCCTTGGATATTTTTGGCTAATAAAGCTCACCACTTCTTGGATATAAGCTTTACGTGCTTCATATTTAGCGAAATCAAAGTCACGAATACTCATTTTTAATGTTGTGGTACTTTGATTGCCAACAATATCATTAAACCAAAAATAACCCTCTTTACCTTCGGTATGTTCAGGTGTTTCGAAACTATCAAAACAGTTAATAATATCATTAGCTACACAGATAGGGTTGATTAAAACATTTTTTGCCGACATTGGATGAGCAGATACGCCTGTAATCTCAATGGTTGCAGAGCCAGCATTGAAAGTTTCATAAACGACTTCACCTAGTTCACAACAATCGATTGTATAAGCGAAATCGGGTTTAAAGCGATTTAAATCAAGTTTCTTAGCACCATTTAAACCTACTTCTTCATCAGGTACAAATGCCACATAAATATCGCCATGTGTAAGATTTTTTTGTTGTAATTGATCTAACATGGTCATTACAATGGCAATGGCGGCTTTATTATCAGCCCCAAGAACACTTGTACCATCCGTCACAATCAATTCATCATTAAGGTACTTATTCAATTCGGGATGTTCATCAACTTTAAACCAGATATTTTTATCTTTATTCAACAGGATATCTTGACCGGTAAAGGTCACTCTCTGTGGGTTAATTTTATTTGATAAGGCAACATCGACCGTATCAAGATGGGCAACATAACCAATTTTCGGTGCATTTGGATTATTGCCTGGTAGTTTAGCTGTTACAATACTATGCTCATCAAGGTGAACATCTTGTAGATTAAGCTTGATCAACTCTTGTTTGAGTAATTTGGCTAATTCTGTTTGCCCTGGGGTTGATGGGACATGCGCACATCCAAGAGCACTTTGACTTGGAATACTGACATAACGTAAAAAACGCTCAACTAATTGTTCGGTAATATTCATCATACTTTGACTCCTTATGGTGATTAATAATTTACAGGTGGATAGATATAACCACTGTCAAAACCGATTGGTAAACTTAAGAACCAAAAGAGTAATAAATTGACTGTTAATGCAATAAGCAGTGCAATGGTATAAGGAATCATCATTGAACTTAATGTGCCTACACCGGTGTTTTTGCAGTATTGCTGGCAATAAGCAATAATCAAAGGATAAAAAGCAAACATAGGTGTACTGACATTGACTGCCGAGCTGATACGGTAAGCGGCTTGCGTTAATTCTGGTGAGATGCCAACTGACATAAGCATGGGTACAAAAATCGGCGCTAATATGGCCCATTTAGACGATGCTGAAGTAATTAACACATTTAACATGCTTGTTAGAATTATCACACCGAAGATTGTGACCACTGAAGGTAGATGCAATGCTTTTAAAAACTCAGCGCCGCCAATCGCAATTAATGTTCCAATTTGTGAGTGAGAAAAGACATATAGAAATTGTGCACAAAAGAAAGCAAAAACAATAAATGGAATAAGAGATTTAGTGATGTTTTCCATTGCTTTGACAATATCGCGCGACGATTTAAATGCACCGGTTATAAAACCATGTATTAAACCTGGAATGGCGAAAAATATAAATAATAATGGCACAATAATTTGCATAATTGGTGCTTTATTACTCGTCATGCTTCCATCAGGCGCACGTAATAAAGAGTTTTCTGGTAATAATAATAACACTAAACCAATAGCAATCGCTAAAAAGACAATTGAAGCGACTTTAAATGCACGGTTCTCAACTGGTGTGATTGCTGGTGAATTGGCAATATTATCTAACTTTAAATCATTATTTAAAGGCATGGTTGCATTCAAACGAGGTTCGACGATTTTGTCGGTAACAAACCAGCAAGCTAACAATACAAAAAAGGTACCACCAAAGCTCAAGAAATAGTTGCAAAGTACATTGACTTGATAAGAAGGATCGATAATTTGTGCAGCACTTTGGGTAAATCCTTGCATAATTGGATCGATAATTGACGGCGTATAACTTGAGCTAAATCCCCCAGCTAAGCCAGCGAATGAAGCAGCAATACCCGCCAGCGGATGGCGCCCGATTGCATAAAACATCATCGCTGATACAGGCATTAAAATCACATAAGCCGAGTCAGCAGCAATATGGCAAACCATACTGACAAAAATAACCGATGGAGTGACTAATTTTTTAGGGGTGATAGCCAGTAATTTTTTAAGTAGCACATGGATATAACCACTACTTTCAGCAATACCAATACCTAATGTTGCCACAATTGTGATGCCAAGTGGTGGAAAAGAGACAAAATTAGGCACCATCTTGGTAAAAAAAGTGACAAGATGATCGGGGGACAGCATATTGACAACGACCAGTTTGCCTTGCGTAACAGGATTAATAAAATTAAAGTTCACACAAGAGAGTAATAAAGAAGCAACAAAACAGATGATTAAAGCATAAAAAAACAGTGTGGTTACATCAGGGATCTTATTTCCAATTCGTTCAATAGTATTTAGAAAGCCACCCGTTCTTATTGGTGACGGATTAGTTGTTTGATTCATGATAAAATTAGTATAAATATTATTCGGGATGATAATTTAACACAGATTTATTATGCTGGTAAATAACGCAAATCGCTATATTTTTATACTTAAACACGCTTTTATCTGAAGCTTTTTTACACTACAATTCTTGTAGATAAGTTTATCTTTAAACTAACGTTAATACGCATGTAGCTAAGTATTGTACTCATTGATCTTGAATATCGTTTAAACGGTATTAGGATTAATTTGCGAGCTATTATTCACTTTAGTTACATTTTTTTGTTAATTGTAAGTACGATCATAAAATTACATATTGACTACTTGGTTTTAAAAATAGAATGTAGTTTGTGAGTAAAATACTAAACTAACCTAATCAACATAAAAGTTTAATAGCTATTTTTGTTATTAATTAACATATTCCTATCTATTAAGGCTACCTACAATATGTCCTCATTTTGCAGAAAATTCGTGATCGGCTCTGAATGGTAGTTGGATACCTAAGCTTATCAAGGTGATACACAACACATTACTTTTGCAAAAATATCAACTATCAGTTTGATTTGTAAAAAGCTAAGTTTATTGAAAAAAGCATGGTGATTTAAAGTAATAGTTTGTAGACTATGCTCAATTATCGGTTTTAGGCTGTATACTTTGTATATAAATTGAATATGAATCTTTTAAAATCTTTAGCCACAGTTAGTTCAATGACGATGGTCTCTCGCGTATTAGGTTTTGTGCGTGATGCCATTATTGCGCGTTTTTTTGGTGCTGGTATGGCGACCGATGCTTTTTTTGTTGCCTTTAAACTTCCTAATTTACTACGTCGTATTTTTGCAGAGGGGGCTTTTTCACAAGCCTTTGTGCCTATTTTAGCTGAATATAAAAATCAGCAAGGTATTGAAGCAACGCGTACTTTTGTTGCTTATATTGCAGGATTATTAACGCTAGTATTAGCTATTGTTACCTTAATTGGTGTTGTCACAGCACCTTTTATTATTATGCTAACAGCACCAGGATTTATGCAAGAGACAACCGAAAAATTTGAACTTGCAACGACCATGTTGCGTATAACCTTTCCTTATATCTTTTTTATATCTCTGGCTTCACTTGTTGGCGCTATACTCAACACGTGGAATCGTTTCTCGGTTCCCGCTTTTGTACCAACACTACTCAATGTGAGTATGATTATATTCACACTATTTTTAGCACCTTACTTTAACCCTCCCGTATTAGCACTTGCCGTGTCGGTTGGAGTTGGCGGGATTTTGCAATTACTCTATCAGCTACCTTATTTAAAAAAGATTGGCATGCTAGTATTGCCCCGTATTAGTCTTAAAGATAGCGGTGTTTGGCGCGTTTTAAAACAGATGGGGCCGGCAATTTTAGGGGTATCTGTTGGGCAAATATCATTAATTATTAATACGATTTTTGCATCATTTCTCGTTTCTGGCTCGGTTTCGTGGATGTATTATGCAGATCGATTAATGGAATTCCCTGCCGGTGTACTTGGTGTGGCATTAGGTACCATATTATTGCCATCGTTAGCCAAAAGCTTTTCTAAAGGCGATCATAAACAATATTCAGAGTTGTTAGATTGGGGATTACGCCTCTGCTTTTTATTGGCTTTACCAAGCACGATTGCATTAGGTGTTATTTCTCGACCGCTTATATCAACGTTATTTGAATATGGCCAATTTACCTTAAATGATACATTGATGACACAGCGAGCCTTAGTGGCTTATTCTATCGGTCTACTTGGATTGATTTTAATTAAAGTGTTAGCACCCGCATTTTATTCGCGTCAGGACATTAAAACCCCCGTCAAAATTGCAATTGTCACGTTAATTTTAACACAGCTAATGAATCTCGTTTTTATTGGGCCATTACAGCATGCAGGCCTTTCACTATCCATTGGTTTAGCTGCTTGCTTTAATGCTGGATTATTGTATTGGCAACTGCGTAAAAAACAACTTTATCAACCCCAACCTGGTTGGTATCGGTTTTTGATTAAAGTCATTATTGCTGTAATAGTAATGTCTGCTGTGTTATGGTTTGGTTCACACTTATTACCTGACTGGTCAACCGGCTCAATGTTGGTTCGTATTGGGCGATTGTTTGCATTGGTAATTGTTGGAATCGTTGTTTATTTTGCGTCATTGATTTCTATGGGATTTAAGATCAAACACTTTATTAAACGAATTGATTAACAACAAACAATCATTAAAATTTTATTAAAAATTTAGGTAATAGGAACGTTTAAGTAAAAATTAATAAGGAAATAAGATGAAAAAAGTGTCTTTTTTTACTCTCCCCATTATTGGGGGTGTAGTTTATTTTTTATTGAGTTGTTTTTTTCAATGTATTTCGCATTTGTGCAATACCATTACGAAACTTTTTTAGACGTATTTCGGTTACTAGATTTTGGTATTTCATTTTATTTCTATCAAAATAAATTTGTAGATACATTATGGGTTTTTGGCGTGTTGTCGCTTGTTCTTCATTACAAAAATGTTCATATTATTAATAAAATCAATGTAATATTATTGATTTTTATGATGATAATATTTTCAATAATTGCTGCATTTATTCAACAAAGTATAATTATTTATTTCTACGAGCTATCTATTTAATAAAACTTTACAAATTTTCAACAAAAAATAGCGCATTATTAATCAACAGGATATGATACAGGCACTTTAAAATAAAGTAGCGCTCATTAATTGAGCTGTTTTTATTTAAATTTAAATAAAAACATAAATTTAATTGACTGGATAATCGAAATGCGTTACCATGACTATCATATCTGGCATCTGGCTTGCCAAACCTGCGCCCTAAATCTTTTTTATTTTCACTATAGTCAAAATCAGACTCTTTTCTTATTTTTATCACCGAAGTTATCGAAATCATCACGTTTAGTAAAGTCGTCGGATATATCGGTGTTTTTTTTGTGGAGGTTGAGTTTTTTACCTTTTTCATTTTTCTTCTCTAACCTATCTAATTTATTTGGGTTATCTAAATCACATAAATTATTTAAATTAACTAAATTCTCGCTGTTCTTTGCACCACTGCTTTTATTATCATACACGCAGGGTTCTCAGGCATTAACATCGCATACATCAAGGAAAATTGAGGGTAACGCGCCGTATTTAACGTTTGATGGTGGACTAACTAAAGTGACTTCGACGGATAATCTATTAGCTATTGAGTTGCCGGATGGTAGAACCCTCAAGCCATCAACTAACACATCAAGTTCGAGAAATCCGATAAAGCTAGTCAATGGAACTACTTTTAATGATATACACATGGTGGTGCCATTATCGGTAAATACAGTCAGTTTAAATGACTTAATTACTCAAGGTAATTGGGGAGATGACGATGGGGATGGCCAGGGTACTAATGGTGTTACTGCGACGGGAAGTGTATCGGTGAGTTTTACTGATGCGGATAATAATACTGTAAGTCGTAGTGAAGCATTAGATATTTGTAAGGTTCCTTATAAGATGACATTAAGTAGTACAGGAGGAGGTTTACAAACAAAGTACGGGTTACCTAATACAAGAAATTTTAGTAGTCAAACAGTGACGTATTATATTAATCCGTATGGTGGTACTCGTATTTGTTTTGTCAGGCCGAATACTAATGGTTCTGTCTTCAAACCCTCTAGCATGGTTCCTAATAAGGGATTTTTAGTTCAGTCAACAAGTTCGTCATCTTACGGCCTTAATTTTCCAACAATGGGGGGGGGATGGTTTGTATTTTGATTTACTCATAGCTGGGGTTGATGCCAGTCAGTTGACATGGCCTTCAGTCTCGCGTGGAGGGATAACAGCTAGGGTGAGTTGGAGACTGCCAAAACAAGGTGAGGAAGAGGATGCGTGGATTTATGAGGATGATGATAGATCTAGTTATGTAACGCGAGTAACCTTAACGGGCCCTAAGGCAAGTGATGCTCAAATGCAGTCAGATAATCCTAGCCCTTTAACCGTGCCATCTTTGCCGCAGACATTTGAGTTGGTGGGTAGAGATAGTAGTGGGAATGAGGTGAGGTATGGATTTGTGTTGAGACAGTGGTTTGTCCATCGAGGTACTAAACAGGATTATTGGTCTAACCAAATATCTTGGTGTGGTCGTTTGGGTTATCGTGCGCCAAAGCTCAAGGAGTTAACTAACGCGAAGTGTGGTTCAGATAATCGGTTCCCATGTTATGATGGCATAGATGGTGCCACGCCGTCGTCAAATACATGGTATAACACGCGTTATATAGGCGCAGGATTTTTCACGGAGTGGGGCGACTTAGGCCATTATTACATTGACGGGGGCTCCAACTTTATAGGCTTCTGGGACTCCAGCTGGACAAGCGACGCTACAGATAGCGGTGTCCACTTTATTGTCTATGGCGGTGATGTCCGCATTAGAGATGGGTCGTACCGCGAGCACATTTATTGCACCACACCTTAGCTTTTATTTCTTAGCCCTTAATCCTTAGGTCGTGGAGGGAGGGAGATGGTGCAAACGAGGATAATTTATTAAAGAACAGCGCCCTAGCGTAGTTGGGGGGCTTTATTGGGAGTGCGGTTGTTGTGGTTTAAATTCGAAGTTTATTTTGTTCAACAACGCTAATACGTCCGAAACCATTGCACCCAATCAATTGTAATCACAAAAAAGTATTGATTTATTAAAGTTTTTTGATGGAATAGCTTGTAAAAAACTTTAATAAAATCAATGTCTTTCCTGACTGATTTTTATGAAACCTTATCCCCCTACATCGTTATAATAAATGAACACCAATTGCTATTTTGTTATTACCTAAGGAAGTTATTTTGGCTGTTCTTCGTTAAGAAATCACTGATCTCTTGCTGTGATTTGAGTGTTCGAATATTTTGTAGGACGTCTGCTGCTTGAGCATAGTGCTGTTTTAAGTAAGCAAGCCACTGTTTGATGCGTGCAGAATGATAAAGCGCTTTAACGTCATCAACGGAGGATGTCGCATAGTGGATTAAAATTTCCATCACTTGTTGCCAACTGAATGCTGATTGTTCAGTTCGAATCATATTAGCTAAGTTAGGAATCGTTAAAATACCACGCCCTAGCATAATGTCGTTAGTTTGGCTTTGGTTTATGCAATTTTTTGCATCCTCAATAGAAAAAATTTCACCATTAGCAATAACGGGTATGTTTAGATGTTGCTTGATTTGACCTATTGTTTGCCAATCTATTTTTTCGGCTTTATAGCCGTCTTCTTTGGTTCTGCCATGAATAGCAATTTCATTGGCACCGGCAAGTTCAATGGCGCTGGCGATGTCGTGACAATGTGATTTATTATCCCATCCTAAGCGAATTTTGACTGATAATCTATGCGTTGCCCCAATTGCTTGCCTTACTTGGCTAACAATATTAAATATCTGCTCGGGATATTGTAATAAATAAGCGCCTCCGTGACTGCCAACGACCGTTTTGGCTGGGCAACCAAAATTGATATCGATACCATAAGAGCCTAATTCAATAGCTTTAACGGCATTTTCCGCCATCCATTCTGGCGACTGGCCAAGAATTTGCACCCGAACTGGCGTGCCAGATTTAGTTTTTCCGTTATGGTAAAGCTCAGGACATAGGCGATAAAAGGTTCGATTAGATAATTTATGATGGGTTACTCTAATAAATTCAGTCACACAATAATCAAATTGGTTAATTGAAGTTAAAAGTTGTCTGACTTGATAATCAAGCACACCCTCCATGGGCGCTAAAATAATGAGATTAATTTTCATTGAGAAACCTGATTAGTATGACTATTTCCACAAATGCGACAGTTAAGTTGTTTGGTAAATTTAACTTGGTTAAATTCCATTGTCATTGTATCAATCATTAATACACGACCAATTAATGGTTTTCCATATTGGGTTAGCACTTTGATGGCTTCTAAGGCTTGCATGGTGCCAAACATGCCAACAAGTGGTGCCATGACACCCGCTTCAACACAAGTGAGTTGATCTTGACCAAATAAGCGGCTCAAACAGTGATAACAAGGTTCATCAGGCTGATAAGTAAATACGCTTAATAATCCCTCCATACGGATTGCTGCTCCAGAAACTAGTGGTTTTTTTACATGAAAACAACAACGGTTAATTTGCTCTCGTGTCACTAAGTTATCAGTACAGTCGATGACAATATTATGCTGTTTGATAAGCGCAATGAGCTTGTCATCGTCAAGTTGCTGATGCACTGTTTCAATTAACGTATTGGCATTGATATTGGTTAAGGCTTTTTTTGCAACCTCGACTTTGTATTGATTGATAGCTCTTTCGGTATATAAGATTTGTCGATTTAAGTTGGATTTTGATATGGTATCAAAATCAACTAACGTTAATTTACCTAAACCTGATGCTGCCAAATAGAGCGATGCCGCACAGCCGAGTCCACCTAAACCGATGATCAGTGCTGAACTGTTTTTTAATATTTGTTGTTTATCAATATCAAAACCACGCAATGTGATTTGTCTATCATAACGAAACAGTTCTTGATCAGTCAGTTCTTGCATAGTGGGTGTTTATTGTGGTTAATTATGAAGAAGCATTATAACAGAAACTTGGCACAACAATGTGCCAAGCCATTAAGATTATTTGTCAAAGCCAGACAGGAATGTTAAATATTCTTCTTTGGTCATGAGTGGTTTATATTCTGACATCAGTGTTTGTGCTGGTTTTGCGTCGTCATAAAGTAAATCGATAATTGTACAGGCCATCATTTGCGCAGGACGGATGTAAGCCATATCTTCATCAAATACGGTATAATCTTTACCATGTAAAACACCTCGAACCGAACCAATCCATGGGTGGCTAACAGGCATAATATGGGATAGATCGCCAGTATCCGTGCTTCCTGTCATATGAGGGGCAACTGAAACATTTTCTTCACCAATTAACTCTTCGGCATTACGTTTTAAAAGCTCGTTAAGCGTTGAGTTGTTATTTAATGGTAGATAGCCAGGCAAGTCCTTAATTTCACAGGTGGCACCAACTGCCATAGCGCCTGCTTTTAGTGCTTGATTAATTCGTTCATTGGCATCAATCATGGCGGGCACATTGCCTGCTCGTACATAGCTTTCCATTCTTACATCGCTTGGAATCACATTAACTAAATCACCACCTTGGGTAATAATCGGGTGGAATCTAATATAGTCTTTTTCTTGAAATGTTTCGCGAATAGCATGCACACCCATCATTCCCATCATTGCTGCATTTAAAGCATTGACACCCGCATGTGGCGCAGCAGCCGCGTGTGACGCTTCGCCTTTATATTTAATCAGTTTACCGATAAAACCATTACTGGTGGTTGATATTTCGATAAAACCATCTTGGCGGTCATTGGGTACGCTAGTTAAGTGTATTTGTAGTGCCATATCAACATCGTCAAATTCACCCCGCGAAATTAGTTCTGGTTTGCCACCAATATATTTGATTTTACCTTCTTCAATTAAGCGATTGCGATAAGTGATTTCAACATATTCTTCAGCAGGTACTGCAAAAGGTACGACATCGCCCGCTAAAAATTGCATAGCCCCTGCATCAATTAATCCCATCGTGACTGCCATCATATTGGCAATTTGCGCATTATGCCCACAACAGTGCGCAGCGCCAGAGATTTCGTCAGCAGCAGGGTGATCTGCACAAATAATGGCATCAAGTTCACCAATAACAGCAATGCTGTACTGACTACCTTTTCCTCCTTTTAAGCGACCTTTTACGCCAGTTATAGCCAATTTATTTTTAAATGGCACACCTAATTTTTCAAAGGCTTCTTCGACTTTTTTGGCGGTTTTGTGTTCTTTATAACCAAGTTCTGGTTCAGCCCAAATTGACTGAGCAATCGCTTTGATGTCAGCTTTTCGGTTTGCTATTGCGTTACAAACCTTTTTTTTAAGTTCTTCTTTCGTCATACGTTAAATCCTAATTCAAATTAGATGACACCTTCCCAATGCAAGGTGATTTGTGCAATGATTGCCGCAAAAATAAAGGTACCTGAAAACACGGCTAACGAAACAGGGATGATTCGCCAAGAGATACTTTTAAATAATGCTAAATCTTTGCCAATAGCCAGTCCTGCATAAGCAAGTACTGGGGTACAAACAGCCAATAAAGAAACCTGATCAGTCATTGAAACAACTTGTTCGTGATAAGGAAATATTGGTGATGAAGCTACTGCGGCTACGACTGATACCCATAAAATAACTGGAAATTTGTTTAATAGTGGAATTTTACCAACAAAATAGCCGGCTATTGATATAGCAACTAAGATTGATAATGCTTGTAATGACATCATAAAATCAATTTTGTAACCTACAGTATTGCCGGCAGCCATAATAATAGCAACTAAGATCAGTAAAAATATTGTTTCTAGGCATTTCATGATAGCGATCCTTCTTTGTTACGTCGTAAGCGGGCAAAAAGGTTATATAAGAAAGAGGCAAAAGGTAACGAAAATAGCGTATAAATATAAATGCCAACAATACTCGACATTAAGTTTGCGGTTGTTGCATAGGCTTTTATTTCACTAGCCATTTCAGGATAAAGGTCACTTATTGGTGCAAGTGAAGCCGCCATCATACTACCGCTTCCAACCCCAGCTCCCATCGCTAACGCATAAGGATGAAGGATATCTAATTTTGCCATTACACTAGCAAGTATGCTCATCCAAATAGCACCATAAAGTGTGCCACAAACATACATCGCCATAACGCCTCGACCTTCAGCAGAATCTAATCCATATTTATCGGCAACGATCGCGATATTGGGTTCGCGAGCAACTGAATACGTTGCGCCCACCGCTTCACGTTTCATGCCTAATATCATTGCCAGTGGTAAACCTAATAAAATCGTGCCGGCAAAATGCCCCAACTCTTGAAAAATTAAGGCTAACTTCGCGTCTTTTAGAATCATATCAATTTTAGGACCAACCGAGACGCCAAGCTTGGCAACAAGCAGCATTAAAGTGACTATCATGATAGCACTAGCATGATTCATATTTTTTAGTTTTAATATTTTTAATTTGGGCAGGCTAATTATTCCGCCAATAATCATGGCGTATAACATCGGATACACTGAGATAGTCCAGATCGATTGTTTACCGATGAACTCACATACTAAAACAACGACTAGTGCAAGAGCATGTACTCTATAGTCTTTTAAAATTTCCATCCTTATGGCCTCATAGAATATTTTATTGTTAATAAAATTAGTTATGGTCACTAAAATCGTAATCAACAATTATCATTGTGTAGTTAATATACATAACCTAATTTACTTACGTCAACAAACAAGTTTCATCAATTACGCGTTAGTAAACAATATGGTAATAACAGCACAAAATATTTAAACAATTAAAGAAGAAATCTCAATAAATGCCTTTATAAGGGTTTTATTTGTTTTATAATAAACGCTATTTTTAAAGATTGATACTTAAACAGGATATTTTATGCGTTCAATTTATTGCGGTCAGTTAACGGCATCTCATATTAATCAAGAAGTAACATTGTGTGGATGGGTCAATAAACGTCGAGATTTAGGCGGTATGATTTTTATTGATATGCGCGATCGTGAAGGCATTGTTCAGGTGTTTTTCGACCCTGATTATCAACAAGCGTATCAACTTTCTGGTGAGTTACGTAATGAATTTTGTATTCAGATCAAAGGGAAAGTGAGAGCTCGCCCTGAAGGTCAAATCAACAAAGAGATGGTAACTGGCGAGGTTGAAATTTTGGCCACTGAGCTGACTATATTTAACCGTAGCGATGTTTTACCTCTTGATTTCAATCAAAACAATAGTGAAGAACAGCGTTTAAAATATCGTTATATTGATTTACGTCGCCCTGAAATGGCAACGATTTTTAAAACTCGTGCCAAAATTACTGCGTTTGTTCGTTCATTTATGAACGAGCATGGTTTTTTAGATATTGAAACCCCAATGTTAACCAAGGCAACACCTGAAGGGGCTCGAGACTATTTAGTACCAAGCCGAATTCATAAAGGTGAATTTTATGCGCTTCCACAATCGCCACAACTATTTAAGCAATTGCTGATGATGTCAGGATTTGATCGCTATTATCAAATTGTAAAATGTTTTCGAGATGAAGATTTGAGAGCCGATCGTCAACCTGAATTTACTCAAATCGATGTTGAAACTTCATTTATGACAGCCGAACAAGTGCGTGAGGTTATGGAACAAATGATTCGTGAACTTTGGTTGCATGTTAAGAATGTCGATTTAGGTAAGTTCCCTATCATGACTTTTGCTGAGGCGATGCGTCGTTTTGGTAGCGATAAACCCGATTTACGAAATCCGCTCGAAATTATTGATGTGGCTGATATTGTTAAAGATGTTGATTTTAAAGTGTTTTCAACTCCAGCCAATGATCCTAAAGGTCGTGTAGCTTTACTTTGTGTACCAAATGGCACTCAATTAACTCGCAAGCAGTTAGATGAATATACACAATTCATTTCGGTTTATGGTGCTAAAGGTATGGCATGGATTAAGGTTAATGAACGTCATAAAGGGCTAGAAGGCGTACAAAGTCCTGTAGCAAAATTCTTTGATGAATCACAAATGGAAGCCCTACTTAATCGAGCCAATGCTAAAGATGGCGATATTCTGTTATTTGGTGCTGATAGTTATAAAGTTGTGAGTGATGCACTCGGCGCATTACGTTTAAAAGTTGGTAAGGATTTAGGCTTAACTGATGAAAGTAAATGGGCAGTGCTTTGGGTTGTTGATTTCCCTATGTTTGAAGAAACCGACGAAGGACTAAGTGCAATGCATCATCCATTTACGTCACCAAAAGACTATACACCAGAAGAACTTATCAAGAATCCAGAAAATGCAGTTGCAAATGCTTATGATATGGTTATAAATGGTTATGAAGTTGGTGGTGGATCGGTTCGTATTCATCGTAGTGAAATGCAGCAAGCAGTTTTTTCAATTTTAGGTATTAATGAACATGATCAACGTGAAAAATTTGGCTTTTTACTTGATGCATTAAAATATGGCACACCACCACATGCAGGATTAGCATTTGGATTAGATAGATTAAGCATGTTATTAAGTGGAACCGATAATATTCGCGATGTGATAGCATTTCCTAAAACAACCGCTGCCGCATGTTTATTAACAGATGCTCCAAGCCCAGCTAACGCGGCGGCATTAACTGAACTGGGTATTGAAGTAAGTAAAAAATAGCGATATTTGATGCAAAAATTCAAAAATCCTGAATCTGTTCTAGTGGTGATTTTCTGCCAGACAACAAATCGCTGCCTTATGTTGCAGCGTAAGGATGATCCTTGTTTTTGGCAATCAGTTACAGGTAGCATGGATGCCAATGAATCGCCATTAGATACTGCGATTCGTGAAGTTTTTGAAGAAACAGGCATTGATATTATAGGGCAACATCTTGAGTTAATTGATGCAAAGCATACCGTTGAGTTTGAGATTTTTCCTCAATTTAGACATAGATATGCGCCAGAAGTTAAGATAAATAAAGAACATTGGTTTTATCTGCCTCTTCTTAATGAGGTAACACCTGTGCTTACTGAACATTTAGCTTATCAATGGCTAACGATTGATGAGGCTGCCAGTCTTACTTTATCGCCAAATAACAGTGAGGCTATTAGTAAAATTCATAGTTTGATTAAATCTTAATTAAGAGGTCGAAAATGAAATTGAGTCTATCTGCTCTTGTGTTTTCCTGTTTATGTTTTTTTGTACCAATCAGTCATGCTGAAATAAGTATAAAAAAGTGCCAACCCAATCAAAGTGATTATATTATTTTTGATGAATATGACGCTAAAATTGCTGAAAAGATCATTGATTATAAATTACATGACCAACCTGAAAAGCGTGAAAATAGTATTATTCAGATATTTGCTAATGAAAATAGTGATGATCGCAATGACTGGCTAGCCTCGTTCCGATTCGATGATGAATCTGAACAATATTTATTTTATCAAGTTGATCAGGATGAATTTATTGAAATTGACAAAAAACAGTTTGAAATCCTATTACCTAAAATTGTTGCGTGTAATCAAAATAAGCAAGTACCTATTTACAGTGAAAACTTTGATGCTGATTAATTCAATTGCATGATAGTTTTTCATCAAGGATTAAAAGACTTTTAGATTTGGTTAACTCAAGATGAGTCAGTAACAGGGAGTAATAATACATGCATTTTTCAAATTTTAGAGATTTTTTAGATTATCTTGAGCAGCAAGGCGAATTAAAACGAATTACTTTTCCTGTTAATCCTTATCTTGAAATGACCGAAATTGCTGATCGCGTATTACGCAGCGAAGGTCCTGCCTTATTATTTGAAAACCCGATTGGTCATGATATGCCTGTTTTATGTAATCTGTTTGGTACCGCCAAACGTGTTGCGATGGGTATGGGGCGTGAAGATACTTCAGCTTTGCGTGAAATCGGTGAGTTATTGGCATTTTTGCGTGAACCCGAACCACCCAAAGGCATACGGCAATTTTTTAATGTATTACCTAAATATAAACAAGTGCTTAATATGCCTGTCAAACATCGTTCATCAGCCCCCTGCCAAGAGGTGATTTTTAAGGATGATGAAGTGGATTTGACGCGTTTACCTATTATGCATTGCTGGCCCGATGATGTGGCACCGCTGTTATCTTGGGGACTGACTATTACTAAAGGTCCTTATAAAGATCGGCAAAATTTGGGTATTTATCGCTTGCAGCTTTTAGGTAAAAATAAATTAATTATGCGCTGGCTTTCACATCGTGGTGGGGCGCTTGATTTTGCCGAGTGGCAACAAGAAAATCCTAACCAAAAATTCCCTGTTAGCGTTGTGATTGGCGCCGATTCTGCAACCATTTTAGGCGCAGTGACCCCTGTGCCAGACACTTTATCCGAATATGCTTTTTCTGGGTTATTACGTGGTAGTCGAACCGAAGTGGTGAAATCGTTATCAAACGATTTAGACGTTCCAGCTAGTGCAGAAATTGTGCTTGAAGGTTATATCGATCCTAATGAATTAGCATCAGAAGGCCCGTATGGCGATCACACCGGTTATTATAATGAAGTTGAGCAATTTGCCGTATTTACCGTGACACATTTAACTCGTCGTAAAGATGCGATTTATCATTCAACCTATACTGGTAGGCCACCAGATGAACCAGCGGTAATGGGACTTGCATTGAATGAGGTCTTTATACCGATTTTACAAAAACAATTTCCTGAAATTGTCGATTTTTATTTACCTCCCGAAGGATGTTCATATCGTATTGCGATTGTGACAATTAAAAAACAATATCCAGGTCATGCTAAACGCGTCATGATGGGGGTTTGGTCTTATCTAAGGCAATTTATGTATACAAAATTTGTGATTGTCTGTGATGATGATATTAATGCCCGTGACTGGAAAGATGTTATGTGGGCTATTTCAACACGCATGGATCCGCAGCGTGATACCACTTTTATTGATAATACACCTATCGACTATTTAGATTTTGCCTCACCGGTTTCTGGATTGGGCTCTAAAATGGGGTTGGATGCGACCAATAAATGGCCGGGTGAAACTAATCGTGAATGGGGAAAAGTTATCAAGAAAGATCCTAAAGTTGTTGCTCGGATTGATGAAATTTGGGATGAACTTGGTTTATAGTTTAATATATTGTTTATTAAAGGGAAAATAAAGTGATTCAGCTTGAGAAAAAAATATAATTTCACACTGAATAGGTATTAAACAAACGCTATTCCCTTTGGCTACATTTATGTATAATTATTATTAATGTCACTATAATTAAAAAATATGAAAAAAAATCGAATTTTATTAGTACTATTATTATCTATTTCTTATGGTGCAATGGCTACAAATTATAGGACCCAATCTGACGATACGCAATTAAAGCTTAAGGAGTCAGAGTCACTGCTCCCGTCTTTACGCTTGTCTGCAGAAAAAGGAAATGCAGAAGCTCAGTACTCATTAGGTGGTATTTATAAACAAGGATTGGGTGTTGAAGCTAGTGATGTTCGTGCTTTTTTTTGGTATAAAAAAGCAGCAGAGCAAGGACTTGCCAAAGCACAAAATAATTTAGCATTTATGTATCAAAGCGGATTGGGAACCAATCGTGATTTAAACGAAGCAGTTAAATATTTTAAATTAGCATCTGATCAAAATTATGCATTGGCTAAATATAATTTAGCTTTAATGTATCAAGAAGGTGAGGGCGTAGAAAAAAACACATTAACGGCAATTGACTATTTTACACAAGCAGGTAATGAAGGTATTTATGATGCTTATTTAAATCTGGGTATGATCTATTTTTTTGGTGATGGCGTACCCGAAGATCGCATGACTGCAGCGGACTGGTTTAGCAAAGCTGCGAAAGATAATATTCCAGAAGCACAATATTATTTAGGACTAATGTCAGAAAATGGCGATGGTTTGACTCAAGATTATATGGCGGCCAGCTATTTTTATACACAAGCGGCAGAACGAGGGCATGTGCTAGCTATGTATAATTTAGCCATTATGTATGCAACAGGAACGGGAACGAAACCCGATAATACGCAAGCAGCCTATTGGTTTACTAAAGCTGCACAAGCCGGCAATGCTGATGCTCAATATAATATTGGCGTGATGTATGATGTAGGCGGTGGAGTTGCTAAAGACGAGAAAAAAGCCGTTGAATGGTACCTAAAAGCTGCAGAGCAAGGCAGCGTTGATGCTCAATATAATTTGGGCGTTAAATATCTAGAAGGTGAAAGTGTTGATAAAGATCAAGAGCGTGCTATCTATTGGTTTACTAAAGCTAGCGAGCAAGGGGATCAAGACGCTAAAGCTTATTTAGAACAGTTATTACCTAAAAAATAAAAAAGCATTGTGCTTTTTCAGATTGATGACAAACCTCGATATCATTCGAGGTTTATTGTTTATTGAGATGCTATCAAAAAGGTTTATAAATATGCTATCGTCTAACATACATTTTTGTTTATTATTGATAATAATGCACTGTGTTTGATTAGTCATAATGGCGATATTTTTGGATAGTTGTTTTATCAATTTATACCTGTCTGGTGGCAAAAATATCGGTGTTTTTTGGGCTATTATAAATACACTTCTTTTTGGTTTCCCTCTTGATATATCATCTATTATCAGAAATTGTTTTTTTTCTCATATTACATAAGTAAATGATTTTTATTAAAAAACAAAAATAAAAACTTCAATAAAATCAATTTTTTTTGACCGTTTTGTATCGTAAATAAGACCCTTGCTTGTTTGGCCGAAGGCATTTGTATTTGATATGGTTAGATTTAGAACATTTGAGTTTTTTCGGCATTGGGTAATAGCTTTGGCTATTTTATACATCAAGCAGATCAAAGAACTCGTTGAAAAGCGAGTTCTTTGTTAACAACAGAAAAAGCATTGATCTTTTTTATCCTGAGTTTCGCATACCAGCTGCAATTCCAGAAATAGTAATCATTAATCCTTGTTCTACTATGATATTCTCGTTATCGTTGTATTTTCGTGAACGACTTAATAACTCAGCCTGTAATAAATTTAATGGTTCAATATAAGTATTACGCAAAGCCACCGACTGTGCTATCCACGGTAAATCAGCCATTAAGCTAATATCATCAGTAATGGTTAGCACGGTATTGATATCTTGGGTTAACAAACTTCTTAACTCTTCGCCTAATGGCCATAAAGCAGGATCAACTAAACGTTGTTCATAATATTCGTGGATGTTTGGTGCCGCTTTGGCATAGACCATTTCAAGCATACCTAATCGGGAATTAAAAAAAGGCCAATTGTGATACATTTCTTTAAGAAGATTTTGTTTACCATCTGCAATTGCTGCTCTAAGTGCACTACCAGCACCAAGCCAAGACGGTACCATTAAACGGTTTTGTGTCCAAGCAAAAATCCATGGGATAGCACGTAAACTTTCAATACCACCGCCCGTACGGCGTTTTTGTGGTCTGGAACCAAGTGGTAATCTACCTAATTCAGCTTCTGGCGTTACTGCTCTAAAATAATCAACAAATTCAGCACGTTCTCGTACATAACTACGATAGCAATTGCATGAAAGTTCTGACATTTTATCCATTATATCGCGCCATGCTTGTTTGGGTGCTGGCGGTGGCAATAAGTTGGCTTGTAAAATTGCTGATGTATACAGCATTAAACTGCTGAGAGCCACTTCTGGCAAACCAAGTTTGAAACGAATCATTTCGCCTTGTTCTGTCACCCTAAGCCCGCCTTTTAATGATCCTGGAGGTTGCGAAAGTAGTGCGGCATGCGCTGGTGCTCCACCTCGACCTATTGAACCTCCTCGCCCGTGGAATAGCACTAAATTAGTATTATATTTTTTAAATAAGTTAACTAATTCTTCTTGAGATCGATATTGTGCCCAAGATGCTGCGAGTGTCCCTGCATCCTTAGCCGAGTCAGAGTAGCCTATCATCACCATCTGCTTACCTTGAATTTTATTGCGATACCAAGGAATATCCAACAGTTTTTGCATCACCGATTTTGCGTTATTTAAGTCTTCTAATGTTTCAAATAACGGTGCAACTGGAATATATTTTTGGCAATCAACAATTTTCAATAATAAGTAAACGGCTAATATATCAGAAGGGGCTTTAGCCATTGATATTACGTAAGAGGCAATCGATTCTTCGCCAGCTTTTTTTATTACACGACAAGTATCTAATACTTCTTGGACCATTTGATCTGGTTGCCAGTTATAAGGTAATAATGGTCGATTAGATTGTAACTCTGTTAATAAAAATGCTTGTCTTTCTTTCTCTGACCATTTTGCATAGCTACCTAAATTAAGTTCTGTAGTTAATGCGTCAAGCGCCTCGGTGTGTACAGAGCTGTCTTGGCGAATATCTAATCTGACTAATTGTAAACCAAAACTTTTTATGCGTCGTAAAGTATCAAGTAATGGACCATGGGCTATGGTTGACATGCCATTATCAATTAATGACTCATAACAGGTATAAAGCGGTATCCATAATTGTTCATTTTTAATTAAAATATCACTAGGTGGTAATACTCGTTCATTATTCAGCAAAGCTTCAATATAATTATGAGTGTTAATTAAACGTGTTCGTAACTGTTTCATTACAGCTCGATAGGGCTCGGAAACGGTTTTGTTTTTTTCATCTAACAGATCAATAACTGAATCACTACATTCCGTCATTGAAAGTTCACGAACAAGTATTTGAATATCGGCTAAAAATAACTCAATGGCTTTTAATCTAGCTTGTAGCATGACCTTTTCGGTCACTTTTGCTGTCACATTTGGATTACCATCACGATCTCCGCCCATCCATGAGGTGAATTTAATAGGCACATGATCAACTGGTAATTGCTCATCAAAAGCATCTACTAACTGGTCATTAAGCTCACGCAAAAATAGAGGCACTCCTTCCCATAAGCTATCTTCAATGACCGAAAAACCCCATTTTGCTTCATCAATGGGGGTAGGGCGTTTTTTGCGGATTTCATCGGTATACCATGCCTGACAAACTAACTGTTTTAAGCGGCGCATAATTCGTTCTATTTCATAGTCGGCTAAATCATCATGATCCAGTTGAGATAAACAGTTATTAATAGCCGTATAAGTATTTATCATGGTTCGGCGATTAATTTCGGTCGGGTGTGCAGTTAGCACCAATTCAATCGATAACTCATTAATCGCTTCTATAATAGTTTGAGTTGAAAAATTAAGATTTTTAAGTGTACTAAATAATTCAGTCATTTTTTTGGGGCTACTAGATGCTTCTCCATGGGGAGAAATACCATAATATTCAGCAGCCGTATTGACTAAATTTAAAAACTGATTAAATGCGCGTGCAACATGTAATAAATCATCATCATTAAGGTTTTCAATTAGTTTGAGTAGCTCATTATGTGCTTGGGTGTTTCCTTGTTGAGCTGATTTTGATAACTTTCTTATTTTTTCAACTAAATCAAAGGTTTCATTGCCAGTGGCGCGTTTTATCGCATTGCCCAGTAAAGTGCCTAACATATTGACATTACTTCGCATTGAGGAATATTTATGATTCATGATTTTCTCGTCTTCGATTTTATTATGCCTAAGCATCTTTAAGCTGCATGACCCAAATGATAAATTAATGGGATAGGTATAATTATTGGTTAATGTGCGTAAGTTATATACTTTATAACAATGTTGCTTTGAATTTAAATAATAAAATTTTATGGTTTTTATTTTTTTTAGTTGTTTTAATTATATTTACTATGAAAAAATCAAGAAATAATAATATTCTCTTAATCGTGAAATGTTCAAGACAATACAGCTTAACGAGTTTAATTTTCGATGAACACTGTGTTTGTAAACTGTATCTTAATATCATTTGGGTATATACTAAAGCATTATCAATACATATTGGATTATTTAATGATCGCTGTTTTTTATATTGCGTCGATTATTGCTGTTTTTGCCAGTGTAAAAGTGATTAGTAGTTTACGGATTGATAAAGCAATCTTATACCTTGGTATTTCACTTTTTGCATCGGCCTTGATATTTATTCTGCTTGCAACGTATTTTTCTACTTTTTTATACATCCTATTATTTATTGGTGGCTCGGTGACACTTTTTTTACTTGTCGCATCCGTTCTGAAAATTAGCGTTGATAATGTAGAAAACAATAAACGGGGTATCAGCCCTAAAATTTGGTTAGGGCCACTAATTTTAGCTTTTATTTTACTTGTGGCTCTTATTTATGGCGTAGTAAATGCTAACTATTCAGAACTGAAAGAGTCTCATGAATTAATGCATGAAATGTCTGTATATGCTTACATTTTAATGGCTGAACTAGCGATATTTTTATTATTGGGTGCAGCAGTGATTGCTTACCATTTTATGCATCGGCTTATGTCGGAGAAATAATATGATTCCACTTATGCACAGCCTTATTTTGGCTTCTATTTTATTTGTGATTGGACTACTAGGAATAATGATTCGGCGTCATCTCTATTTTTTATTACTCAGTCTGATTATTATGAACAATGGGGCGATAGTTGCATTATTTGCGGCAAGTAGCTATTGGCAACAATCCGATGGACAAGTACTGGCAATATTAGCGGTAATAACAACCTTAGCAGAGGTTTGCGTTGGTCTTGCATTAATGATGAAACTATTCTACCGTCGAAAAATCTTTAATATTGACTCATTGAGTGAAATGAAAGGATGAATTTACTTTATTTAACTATTATTGTTCCCTTGCTCTCTTTTTTAATATTGGTTTTGCTAGGGAGACATATTCGAACAATTAATGTGATGATTATAGGCATTACTACGATGCTGATCATTGTATTAATTACTCTATTTTCTTATATTGATTTTAGTTCAAACACGGTACCTGACATGGCCTTAGTTTATTCTAGACCATTGTGGAAATGGTTTTCTGTGGGTGAATTTTCGGTGCCGATTGCTTTAATATTGGATGGTTTATCACTAACATTTTTAGTTTTAATATCATTCTTTGGTTTTTTGATTTACTTTTTTGCGGCTTGCTATTTAACGTCAAGAAAGGATATTTATACTTTTTATGCTTATAGTAATTTATTAATTGCCAGTATATTAACCATCATATTAGTTGATAATCTATTTGTTATGTTAATTGGCTGGGAAGGCGTGAGTCTAAGTACTTACTTACTTATCGGTATCTACTATAAACAGGCTCGAAATGGTTATGCTGCTGCAAAAGCCTTTATCATTATGCATTTAACTGATATCTTTCTAATTATTGGCATATTTTTATTGTATCAAACATTAGAAACATTAAATATTCATGATGTATTGGCGCAAGCACATGATAACTTGGCCGTTGACTCAGACATCATATTTTGGATAACTTTAATGTTGTTTCTTGGTGCAATGAGTAAGTCTGCACTATTTCCTATGCATTCATGGTTTGCCGAAACAACATTAGCACCAATGCCTGCGGTAGCTTTGTTACAATCTTCAACAGTGATTTTAGCTGGAGTATATTTAGTTTTAAGACTTAGTAATTTGTTTATGATGTCGAGCGATGTCCTTGCTATTATATCGATAATATCATCATTAACCATATTGTTTGCTAGCACGATCGCCTTAGTGCAGTATGATATTAAACGAATTATCACCTATATCAATTTAGCGCAAATTAGCTATCTATTTTATGCCTTTTCAACCAAGAGTTGGAGCTTGTCTCTTAATTGCTTAATTAATTATTCCATAACAAGCGCATTGCTGATTTTAGCTTCATCAATTTTAATCAAAAAATGTCAGGGCGAACGTGATATAAGCAAAATTGGTGGTTTAATTAAATCGTTTCCAATGTTATATGCGGTCTTTTTGTTAATTATGCTGTCACTGAGTGCTATGCCTTGGATTTCGTCATCATTTTATATCAAGGGGGATATTATATTGGGCTTAATGGCTCAAGATAAATTGATATCCGGAACCATTGGTTTACTCGGTATTTTACTTTCCAGCTTAGGTATTTGGCGTTTAATTTCCATGGTATTTTATCACAAATCCAAAAAGCATGATTTTGCAGAAACTAAATGGATAAGTTTTTGCCCAATTTTTATATTATCGATATTTAGCACAGCATTGTTTATCTATTTTCCATTACCAATTCGCGGCATCATTTCAATCGCTGAGTTAGATACCAATGGGCAGTTACCCTTTCAGCTATTGTTGGCGGCGGTGACAGGATTAAGTTTTCTTATTGCCTATATTTTATATGTACGCCCAAATAGTGAAGTACACGAGATTATAAATACGCCAATGGTAAAATACTTTTTACGCTTATGTAATAGTGATTGGCATTATGATTATTTGTTGAACACACTATTTGTTAAACCTTATGTCTATTTGACCCATTTGTTAAAAAAAGACCCTTTAGCATTATGGGATGATTGGATAATGAGAGGAATCAAAAAAGTAAACTCGTTCATCGTTGATCTCGAAAATGGGCAAATTCGGTGGTATATGGTCTCGATGGTTATAGGTAGCATTATCATATTAATGTTACTGATTTTTATTTAATAAAGGTGTAATCATTCATGTTATTATGGCTTGTTTTTTTACCTGTAATAGGCGGATTTATTGGTTGGTTATGCCATGTATGTTTACAAAGGGGCGTTGTTTCCGTCGATGTACAAATGCGCTGGTCAAAACTACCAATAATTGTAGCGTTTATCACAATTTGCATTACATTATTGATGGCGATAGTATTTTGGATAGATGCCATAAATGTGTTGAATCAAGGGACAAATTGGGTACAGGAAGTGAACCTAGACTGGATCCCTTTGTTAGGTATTCATTTTCATCTTGTTTTAGATGGTCTATCAATGGTTGTTATCACCTCAACACTATTTATTGTGTTATTGACAATTGTTTATTCTAGTAAAGAAAGCCTAAACAATCTTGGTCTATTTTACTTATGTCTGTTATTTATGACATCAGCCATTATGATGTTATTTGTCATCACTGACTTATTTTTAATGTTCTTCTTTTGGGAAGCGGTCGCAATACCTATCTATTTTTTAATTTCACTATGGGGACGACGAGATTCAAGCTCACAATTACGTTTTAACGGTGCCAGCAAATTTTTGATTTATACCCAATTGAGTAGTTTACTTATGTTAATCTCAATTGTGTCATTAGCCTTAACTAACTGGAACTTAACAGGGCATTGGACGTTTGATTATCAGGTATTAACAAAAACGCCAATTTCAAGTGATACTGAATTTTTACTCATGCTAGGATTTTTAGCGGCTTTTATTGTGCGTATTCCTTTTGTTCCTTTTCATAGCTGGTTTATTGAAGCCAATATCGAATCTTCAACAACAGGCTCAATGATGATCAGTGGTTTATTACTCAATACAGCTGCATTTGGTTTACTGCGTTTTGTTATACCACTATTTCCTAATGCTTCCATCATGATTATGCCAATTATGTTGGTTCTTGCTTTGCTTACAATTATTTATGCTGCGTTAGTTGCATTTAATCAAACAGATATAAAAAAACTCATTGCTTATATTCATATCGCATTAATGGGATTTGTGACGGCAATTATTTATAGTGGTTCTGTTATTGCTTATCAAGGCGTGGTTATTCAAATGATAGCCATCAATTTAGCAATAGTTGGCATGTTTATCATTAGTGGATTGTTAGTTGAATGCTATTCAACACGAAATATAAGTCAATTTGTTGGGCTTAAAGAGCGGGTGCCTTATCTATCTTCGTTTACCCTGTATTTTATATTAGCGGTATTAGGTATTCCAGGTACTGCTAATTTTGTTGGTAATTATATGATGTTACTTGGTAGTTATAACACTTTTTCATTTTATACAATTTTGTTAGTCATTGGTTTATTATTACTGTCGATATCATTTATTGTACGTATGCAGCCAATTTTTTATGGCGTTATTGATAAAGGTGTTGCCACAAAACATCTACTCAGCAAGAAAGATCTTCTATTATTATCGAGCATCTTAATTGTCCTTATTTTTATTGGTTTGTATCCTCAAGTGGTTTTAGATATGTCTTATTCTGTCGTGAATCAAACACAACAATACATAGCCACAGAGCGAGTGGGAGAGTAATAATCTATGATAGCTTTATCGCCAATTTTTGTATTAAGCTTTTCGATCATTGTTTTGTTATTTTCACTATTTGTTTTTAAAATAAGCACCAGAGGTTGCACTATTTTAACGGTATGTGGATTAGTTTGTGCGTTGATCTGTTCTGCAGTGGTTGGCTATAAAATTTCACTTAGTACTCAGACTATTACTGATATCAGCAGTGACAATATGCAAATATCGGTATCAGTTTCTGAGCCAACTAAAGAACTAAATACAGCAAGTGAAGAAACAATCGCAATTGATACTGTACCTAATGACGCTATAGGCTCATCAAGTGGAAGTGAAGATACAAGTATTGATAGTAATATCGATAACAGTAAGATTGATAATACAGCGACAGATATCGATACTCATACTAATATTGATGATAATTCAAAGATTGATGGTAGTCCAAAGGATGAATGGAAAGCGCGCCATATTACCGCACTTTTTACCTGTGATGGCTATGGCTTACTTTATACCAGTTTGATTTTAATGATATCCATTGCAGTTGCATGTTTTGCTTATCGCTGGTTTAAACAAGAGCAGATTCAGCACGGATTATTTTATTTGATTTTGCTCTTTATGGCATTAGGTGGTGTAACACTAGTATACGCTAGCCATTTAATCGCCCTTTTTATTGGGATTGAACTATTATCTATTCCATTTGTAGGACTAATTGGTTATCAATATACACAAACTCATTCATTAGAAGCCGCAGTTAAATACATGATTTTATCTGCTGTTGCCAGTGTATTTCTATTGATGGGCATTGCCTTTTATTATGCAACTACTGGAGAGCTCACTTTTAGTGGTTTAAGTTATCAACTCTCAACGATGCCTTACCTAAGCACATTATTACTGATGGGTGTTTGTTTAATGTTGGTTGGTATTGGTTTTAAATTATCACTAGTACCATTTCAACTTTGGTTGCCGGATGTTTATCAAGGCGCGCCAACGATTGTCGCCTTATTATTATCAACAGTTGGAAAAGTTGCGATTTTCTGTGCCATCGCAAGGCTATTCCTATTGGCACCGATCGTTAATAATGAAACTATTCGTATTATTTTAGTGATTATGGCTTTTTGTTCTATTTTGTGGGGTAATTTATTGGCGTTAAAGCAAAGTAGCTTAAAGCGATTACTTGCCTATTCATCAATAGCGCATTTCGGCTATTTATTTACGGCTTTAATTGCTGTCCAATATCAAGTACTTGCATTAGAAACCATTGGCGTTTACTTAATTGGGTATATTTTAGCTAATATCTGTATATTAGGTGCGATCAGTTTAGATTCGCATTCTAACGAACTGCAAGATCATGAAAACGAAATTGATCTTTCAGGACTATTTTGGCGCAGACCAATTCTTGCATTAGCAATGGGCATTGGGTTTTTATCTTTAGCAGGGACACCACTAACTGCGGGTTTCGTTGGGCGATTTTTACTGGTGTTATTAGGCGTAACTGCGGAATTATGGTGGTTAGTTGCCGCTGTAGTTATTGGTAGTGCATTGGGGCTTTACTTTTATGCTCGTTTAATTATCAATCTTTATATTAGGCCGCCTTGTCGTGATGGACAAATGTTAAGTGGAGCTTCGATTAAATTAAAATGGCAGGATATTAGAATAAGCGAGTTAATCATCGTATTATGTGCCTTATTGACACTGCTTTGTGGAATTTACCCTAAATGGTTATTTAACTTAGTTAGCATGGCGCAATATTTAACTACGTAATTAACGTTTACCCGCCATCATCGCTTGATTGGCGGAGTATATTAACCAAAGTAGCTTAAAACACTTTTTATACTAAAACGCATACTTTTCTGAAACTTTTTGACAAGAAATAGTTAATAACAGATTTATTTATTGTGTTATAATTCCGACCTTTAAAAATTTAGTTTGAAACAAGAGGACCAGTATGGATTTTTTAATCTCTAATGCCTATGCAGCCGATGGTAGCCAACCAGGTGGCGACTATTTTATGCCAATTATGTTAGTTGTGTTTGGTTTATTTTTCTATTTTATGATTATGCGCCCACAGCAAAAACGTGCTAAAGCACATCGTGATTTAATGGCATCAATTTCAAAAGGTGATGAAGTGTTAACCAATGGCGGGCTTATAGGTCGTGTAGCAAAAGTTAACGAAAATGGTTACATCGCGCTAGAATTAAACGATACGACTGAAGTTGTGATCAAGCGTGACTTTATTACATCAGTTTTACCAAAAGGAACAATGAAATCACTATAATAGGCTGTTATCTATTATCGTTCATTGTATTAATTACCTAATCCCACAAGAGAATATGTCGTGTTAAACCGCTATCCTTTGTGGAAGTACATTATGTTGGTCGTTGTTATTTGCCTCGGCCTTCTTTATGCACTTCCAAATATTTATGGTGAAGATCCCGCTATACAAATTTCAGGTTCAAAGACTGCTGAAATTGATGTTGCTATGCAAGATAAGGTCAAAAAACTTTTGGCCGATAATCATATCGAACCGAAATCATTGGTTTATGAAAATAAATCAATTTTAATTCGTGTTGGCGATAACGATACCCAGCTTAAAGCGAAAGAACTTATATCTGAAGCATTGGGTGAAGAGTATACTGTTGCATTAAATTTAGCGCCAGCAACGCCTGCATGGCTTACTGTGTTAGGTGCAGAACCGATGAAACTGGGTCTTGATTTGCGTGGTGGCGTTCACTTCTTAATGGAAGTCGATATGACCACAGCACTAAGTAAACTCACTGAACAATCTATCGAAAACATCAAAGCTGAATTTACTAATAGCAAGTTAAATTATAAAACGATAAGTAAAGATAGTAATCAGCAAATTGTAATGCAATTTGATAATACTGAAGATCGCAATAAAGCCATTACTAAGATCAATGGAATACAAGATTACAAAGTGATCTCTCAACGCGACAACAGTGTTGTCATCAATGTCAGTGAACAACGTTTACAACAAGCGAAAAATGATGCTGTACAACAAAACACTACCATTCTACGTAATCGTGTTAACCAACTCGGTGTTGCTGAACCAATTGTTCAACGTCAAGGGGCAGATCGCATTGTTGTTGAATTACCCGGCATACAAGACACCGCATTAGCCAAGCGTATTTTGGGAGCAACGGCAACATTAGAATTTAGACAAGTTAACGAAGAGAGTACACCTAATTTGCCTGCTATTCTAAATGGTGATATGCGCATTCCTTATGGTTCCGAAATTAAGTATATGGAAAGTGGTCGTCCTGTACTACTGTATAAACGTATTGTATTAACAGGGGATCATATTACCGATTCTTCATATCGGGTTAATCAATATGGCCAACCCGAAGTAGCTATTACACTTGATGGTTCAGGCGGTAAAAGAATGTTTGATTTTACCCAAAAAAATCTTCATAAAGCGATGGCAACTTTATTTGTTGAATACAAAGACACCGGTAAGCGTGATGAAAACGACAAACCAATACTTGAAAAGCAAGAACGTGTTATTAACGTAGCGACTATTCAGGGTATTTTTAGTGATCGTTTTCAAGTAACCGGTATTGGTAATATTGATGAAGCTAAAAATTTATCACTATTATTACGAGCAGGGGCATTAATTGCACCTATTCAAATTATTGAGGAGCGAACAGTAGGGCCATCAATGGGGCAAGAAAATATCACCCAAGGTCTAGAATCTTGCGCATGGGGGTTAGCGATTTCTGTTATCTTTATGCTAGTGATGTATCGTCTATTTGGCGTGTTTGCTAGCCTTGCATTAGTTGCAAACTTAATTTTAATTGTTGGTGCAATGTCTTTACTTCCTGGGGCAACGCTAAGCATGCCAGGTATCGCAGGTATAGTATTAACTGTGGGTATGGCTGTTGATGCCAATGTACTGATTAATGAACGAATAAAAGAAGAGCTTAGTAATGGACGTGGCGTTCAGCATGCAATTAACGAAGGGTACGCAGGCGCTTGGAGCAGTATTTTTGATGCCAACCTGACCACTTTAATTACTGCTGTTATTCTTTATGCAGTTGGTACAGGATCAATTAAAGGTTTTGCCATTACATTAGGCATCGGTATTGTAACATCGATGTTTACATCGATTGTCGGTACTCGTGCATTAGCCAATCTTATTTATGGCGGTCGTCGCGTTAATAAGTTATCAATTTAGAGGTTTATTGTGAGTATTACTAAACAACAAAATCATGATGTTAGAGAATTAAATCATGGCCGCAGAGTCCTCGACTTTTTAAAATTTGGCTTTATTGCTTTTGTTATTTCAATGTTATTAGTTGTTGCATCGTTTGTGGTTGTTTTTGTTAAAGGATTTAATCTAGGACAAGATTTCACTGGCGGTACAACAGTCGAGCTCACCGTAACAAAAGCCGTTAACCTTGATGACCTTCGTAACAGCTTACGCAATGCTGGCTATCACGAACCGATAGTACAATATTACGGAAGTAGTAAAGATATCATCATTAGATTACCTTCGGCCAAGCAAGAAGATGATAGTGCCTCATCCGCTATTGATAATGCACTAGGCACAAAAATTTCTAATTTAATCCATAAAGATATTGATGCAGAAGCTCAAATTAAACGGATTGAATTTGTTGGTCCAACTGTTGGTTCTGAACTTGCACAAGATGGTGTTTTGGCAATCTGTGCCGCATTAGTGTGTATTTTAATCTATATTGCCTTTCGTTTTGAGTGGCGATTCGGTACAGGTGCCGTTGTGGCTTTAGCGCATGATGTTATCATCACCGCAGGTTATTTATCGCTATTTGAACGAGAACTTGATTTAACAATCATTGCTGCGATGTTATCGATTATTGGTTATTCTCTTAACGATACCATTGTTGTTTTCGACCGAATTCGCGAGAATTTTAGAAAGATTCGCCGAGCAGAACCTTACGATGTTATTAATATCTCGTTAACACAGACATTGCATCGTACTTTAATGACATCAGGCACAACTCTTGCAGTGGTCGTTATTCTGTATATCTTTGGCGGTTCAATGTTAAAAGGCTTCTCTGAAACATTAGGCGTTGGTATTGTGCTTGGTACAATCTCATCAATTTATGTGGCTGCGTATATGTCACTTAAATTGGGCGTAAAACGTGAACACTTTATGCCACCTAAAATTGAAGCAGAAGGTGCAGATCAACCTTCAATATTGCGTTAATTATGTAAACTCTGCCATCAATGGGCAGAGTTTTATTTGGCTGTTTTTCAAACAAATAATATCAAATCGATTGACACTTATTATTTAGTTGCATATTATTAGCCACAGTTTTATCCCTTTCTATTTGGGGCCATAGCTCAGCTGGGAGAGCGCAACGCTGGCAGCGTTGAGGTCAGGGGTTCGATCCCCCTTGGCTCCACCAATTCAATAATCAGTAACATTCTTTTAAACCCTACAAAGCACACCAAAACCAGTAATAACAAGCCTTAAAGTCTATTTTATTGCCCATTAAGTATCAGTAAGGTACATTTACAACCATAATTTTTAGGTATATGCTTAGGTATACAGACGCAATATACTTATATATCGTATACCTAAAATAATTATGGCAAGGAAAACACATCCATTAACAGACACCCAAATAAAAGCAGCCAAACCAAGAGATAAAGATTACTCTTTATTTGATGGCGGTGGTATGTATCTCTTAGTTAAATCGAATAATTCTAAAATCTGGCGTTTTAAGTATACGCGTCCATATATCAAAAAGGGCGCATTAATTAGCTTCGGTAGTTATCCTGAGGTTTCACTACAGCAAGCGCGAAAACAACGAGATGAAGCGCGAGAATTAATAAAGCAAGGTGTAGATCCTCAAGAGCACAAAGCAGAACAAGAACAACGTAAGCATGACGAAATTACTAGCACCTTTAAAAAGGTAGCCGCTGATTGGTTTAAAGTTAAAAGTGGCAAAGGACTGGATCGGCTACACTAATTAGTACCAGTTTTATAAGGTCATTGTTATGATAAACTAAAAATAAGAGAAGGTAACAACAATGGCAATCGATTCATCACGAAGAGCAAAACGTAGCTTTACTAACGAGT
>NZ_JBXSQI010000026.1:0-35230 GCF_057063565.1 Gilliamella sp. X-57
GAGAATGCCTTTGCTAGAATCAAGCAATATCGTTCAATATCAACTAGATACGATAAGTTAGAAAGGAATTATGCCAGTATGGTATCACTGGCATTTATGTTAATGTGGCTGCCAATGTATTGTTGAGTAATTTATGTACAGCAAAGATCAACAGCCCCTATTAAGATAGAACATAAATCTTGGTATTTGTTATAAAACAAGCAGCATAAGTACAACCTATAAAGTTACTAATTATTTAAGAAAAATATTAAAAACTTGAAGACCATTTTTATAATTAATCTATCAATAGTCAGAGCTAACCTATATAAGTAATGTTTTACTTATATAGGTTAAGATTGATAGGGATGGTCAAACAAATTTTATAATGGTGTTACATATACTTTGATATCTCCATCCTTAGTAGCAGACATATAGAAATTACCTGTAAATTCATTATTCTTTCCAAGAATACCTGATTTAAACGGAATAAATATATCGGATTTAAAACTATAATCTCTACTTACCCCTGCTTTACAAACCTTACTTTCCAAATCAAAATTTGCTTTTCCTGGACAATAACGACTAGTCATTGCAACGCCAGAAAACTTAACCAAATAAGACTTATCCGCTTGGAAATTGTAATTTTTAGGTAATAATTCATTCAATGAATACCGAAAACCTTTTATAACTGATGTAGTATTGGTTAATGAATTTTCCATATCAAGAGGCACAACGATCACTTTTATCGTTTCTGTTTGTTTGGCAAGTAGATAGATACTTCCTGTGATATGACTATCTCCATGAAGGATGCCTGACTTAGAAGGGATAAAAATATCTGTTTTAAAAGCATCTTTATTAAAAGTATAATTCCTATTTAAACCCGTTTTACATTTTTTAGTATTTTGATCAAAATTATTTTTCCCTGCGCAAATACGAGAAGCTATGTTACCAATAAATTCGATCATATAAGACTTATTGGCTTCAAAATAATAGTTTTCTGGTAATAATTCATTAAGTGAATATTTGGCACCTTTTGTTACTAAAAACGTGCCTACTACTGCTTTTATTTCGTTTGTATCACTCTCATATAGGGTATAACTTCCTGTACTATTAGTATCAAATAAATTAATATAATAAGACCAAGATAAATCATCGTTACGAATTTTGGATTGCCAAATATTTTCTGCAGGTAATACCTTGCCATCAGAACGAATTACCCTATTCATCTTTTGATTGCCTAAGCTTGGATCAGCTATTTTTACATAAACTTGTCCTTCCGTTTTTGGAAAAACGAGTTTTGTTTCTTTACCAACTGTAGTGAGTGTGGCATTAAGTGATTGATCTGATAGATCTGTGTTGAACCCTTCGGATTCATATACACGAATTACATCACCATCTAATGCTAAAAAGTCTGTAATATTATCTCTATCGGGTAAATCTACTCTTACATTATGAATCAAGGTATGCGTATTTACTGTTTTTAATAAAGATGTTACTGAGCCACCTAGCGTATCAGCATGGGTAAAAGTTGCATCAAATTCCACAAATTTACCATGCAAGCTAGTCATCATATCCCAACGTCCGACTTTAGATGTGTGCCCAGCAATATCACCGAAATCTAATAATAAACTTTTGTTGACCGCATGATCTCCCAAATAGCTACCTAAAATACTGAAGTCAATCAATAAATTTTGTTTATTTTCAACAATTTTAGGTTGGGCAGAATCAATGACTGTTTTATAAGAAGTACCGTGACCTTCATTCTTAACACGTACACCTAATGTAAAAGGAATAGATGGTTCAATTTCAGGAGTAAAGGGATCATCCCCATAAACTTCGCTTGGTATAAAATAATCTAATGTTAATAACGGCTGAGGTTTAATTACAACATAATCAGGTGGCACTTCTACGCTTATTTCTTGTCCATTCAATGTATAAGTAACTTTAGCACCAATATAATATAATGTATTATCAGATTCAGCCGCACCATATGCAGGAATAATTAACCAATGAGCTTCAGCTTTAGTTTTTGCCTTTATCTCACCATCACCATTAATACTATTGACGCCAGATAATGAGTTAATGCGATAAAAAAACTTTGCATCGTTATCATTAGCATTTTGAGTTGTCACTACTTGTTGATTATTTCTATCAGTAAAAAGCAATTCTATACGTATATTTTTTAGTATCGAATCCTCTAGACCATTATTAATTATCATTCGTGCATCAAATGCTTGTCGTTCAAATGATAATTTTTGTTCTATAACTATTTTTACTTCTGCACATATCGCATCTTGAGCAAATACTAACTTGCTAGAAGTAACGCTACAGATGAAAAAAAGTATCAACATAAAGTACCGATAGTATTTTTGTCTGAATTTTAAAAGTATGTTCATTTATAATTGACCTTTTATAATATTTTTATTCTGAATGAATCCATTTATAAGCGAATTAAATAACTTTTCCTATTCTTTATAGATTGAGCTCTGAAAATCGTTTAATAAAGCTCAAGGCTTTATTTTTTATATCTATAAGCAATTAGTGAGGATAATTAAGTAAATTAATAAACTATTACTACTAATTAACTTTTGCCTAATTCTGAACCGAAATACATTGCTAGTTCACAATTTGTTATCCCTATTATCAAATGCCAATGTTATTTTCATTAATATAAAATTAATCATTAAGCATATAGATAATCAACAAAGATAATCTTATTTTAGTATGAAAAATAAGAATTATAATAATTAAAGGAAATGAAATTTGTAATAAGTTCAATTGTTAGCATTTAGATGAAATATACTTTATTTGCTCTTAGACAAAAGAATCTATAATTTTTAATGTATTATCTTTTGACGCTAAAAGTAATTTAGATCTAAAAAACTAAATTCAACTTACTTCATATCGATTTAGAGGGATTTGCCTATACTAATAAATAATGCAACAACGCTAGGCTAGCAACGCATCGCTCTCAATGGCCAATATTAAGCTAATACTACCCAATCATTGAACTAACTGATCAAGAAAGTGATTTAATTTACTTGCCATATTGTTCGACTATTCCATTTAAAATCAATACATACTCTTTTTAATTTATGTCATTTGTTTATTTTCATATAATTATTACTTTTAGTATAAACAACGATCATAAGGCTAAAGTATAAACCATTTTGAATTAAAATTTAACCTTTTTTTTGGTTAAAATATTTGTTTGAAGAATAAATTATGTTAGCTAAACATGCTTTATCTTGCCGCTAAAAACTTGTTAAAAAAGGGATTTAGGTAAACTTATATTTTATCAATTAAAATTTTTTAATTTGTAAACGCCATCGAGGTTTTATACTGAAACGAGCAAATTTCACGAAGCTTCTTGACAAATATTTGCTGGTTTATTATAATATTCTTAATTATTTAAAATTGTATTATCAGCTTTATTTAACCCTGACACTTCTACTTGCTAGCTTTCTTTTCGGAATTTAATAACGGTATACCAGAAAATGATCTTGAATAAGATCAATTGTTACCTTTTGTTGAACCTCTTAAAAATGAAACAACCTAATAAATATTGCGAATGACCCTCGACCAAAAGCAGACAAAGACAACCACTATGATATAGATAAAAATTATATGGGTCATAATATCATAGCCAAAAAATTTTGCGTCGAATACTGCACTTCACAGAGGTCGTAGTAGCAAATATTGGGGTACCGATTTTTAGAGATTATTGTTACAGTACAGACTTAGGAATATTATGAATATTGTTGGAATAATATGGTAGATTAACGTTTTTTCACACACAAAAAAAACATATTATTCATGACTGCTGTTACTAAATACGCGAGCTAGCCAGTATAGTTCTATCTGAATATATTGAAATATATTATAATCAAGTTTGATGATATTCTACCAATGGTCGAATATCATCAAACAAATATGAATAATGATATTACCAAAATGAACAATTTATAGAAGTGAGTACAATCCAATATTTTGCTGGGGATCGGTTCGGTATAAATCCCTCTCTAAAATGGCGTTATTATGTTCGCTTTTCATCGTTTTATAGAATCGTACACCAATCCCATTCGTTTGATGATCATAGGCTTTGGTGTGCTTGATATCGTCTAAATCGAGATAGTCAGTAAGAAAAGAATGTAAACTTTCACATAAAAAAATCAACTCTCATCAGCTTAATTTAGTCAGCGATTATATATACAAGCTGGTTTTTATCTAGAGCAAAATCAATTTTATAAATATTAAGTTACCACACATCCAACATGAGCAAAATGTAGGTGTTGTTATATGTCTTTTAAGTGACTTTCTAGAATCACTAGAATAAAAATCATTTTTTCTATTATTTAGACATGGTTTAATTTGATGCCGTCTAAATGCTCGTGTTCTCATAAAATTATCCATATATGAACTACAAAATTCATTATCTGTTTCATCTTAATAAGAGTGCTTATTGTTGTAAAGCTAACGAGGCCCTGCAACAAAAATCCCTTTCTCCAACATTTTGATAAATCTTTATAGTAAGTAATACTCATTTTTAAACATCACACCCCATTTAATTTTTATCAATATCACGTTGTATAACGCTTACAAATTTATTTAATACAAGCAATAAAATTATTACATGTAATATTTACATGTAATAATTTTGTGTTAATATAAAACACATTAATAATTAAATTAAACAAAAAGTCCATGAAAAAAACAAAAGAGACCAAAAGCTCTGCATTTTATCAACAACAATATAGGCAACGCTTGCGTGAACAAGGTCTAATAAAAAAAGAAGTTTGGATTTTACCCGAAAATGCAACGAAATTACTCGAAATTGAAAAACAGTTTCGTCTAGTCAGTAACACATGCTTTAACAATAAACAGGAAAACAATAAAATGAAAAAAAATGAAGTTTTGTCAATTACAGATCTTTATCAAGCTTTACATGATTCACAATTAGCTAAACAAGGTTTTGCTAGCATTGAAGTTATCGATGGTATTGATGCTTGTTTGCATATCGTTATGCATGAATATGGTGATCTACCATTATTTTTAAGTGTTTCTAATCAACAAATTATCGTTGAAGCCCTACTTTGGCCTGTTGATATTGTCAAACAGCCGACTCAATTTAATGAAGAGATATTATATACTCGAAAACTATTTCCATTATCAACCATTGCGATTGAAAAAACAGGCGATGGTTCATTAAATTATATTATGTATGGGGCGTTGAGTGCATCTTCATTACTAAACGATATCATTTATGAATTAGAAACTTTATCGGATAATGTCATTAAAGCTACCGAAGCTTATGAACAACATATTAACATTAACAAATTGAGTTAAAATAAATAACAAGGAGATTAACAATGGCTATCTTCAAAAAACTAGTTACAGCACTTCGTGGCGGTGTCAATGAAGCAGGCGAAACAATTATCGATGCACAAGCGCTGCGTATATTAGACCAAGAAATTCGCGATGCAGATGTTGAATTAAAACAAGCTAAAGAATCATTAGCAAACATACTTGCTCAACAGAAATTAGCAGAAAAAGAAGTTGAAAAAATTCAAGCTGAAATCACTGAATATGAAAATTATGCCATCAAAGCATTAGAAAAAAATAATGAAAAGTTAGCTTTAGAAGTGGCTGAAAAGCTTTCAGTTCTTGAAAACGAACACAAAGTTCATAAAACACAAGCAATATATTTTGCTGAAAATGTAAAAAATCTACGTCAAACAATATCACAAACGGAAATTAACATTCGTAATCTTAAACAACAAGTCGATATTGTAAAAGCCACAGAGAGTGTGCAAAAAGCCCAATCAGCTATTGCTCAACGTTATGGTAATTCAACAACAAAATTACAAACAGCTTTGGATTC
Organism: Gilliamella sp. X-57; assembly: GCF_057063565.1. NCBI lineage: Bacteria > Pseudomonadati > Pseudomonadota > Gammaproteobacteria > Orbales > Orbaceae > Gilliamella > Gilliamella sp. X-57. The sequence goes on from NZ_JBXSQI010000026.1 coordinate 5,861, forward strand.
TTTAGAGCGAATTAAAAAACGTCAAGAACAGACGGCTGCAACGATCGAAGCAAAAAAAGAATTATCGGTATCAGAAAATCAAGATTCACTTGATCGTAAACTTGAGGAAGCAGGAATAAAATCGAGCAATCAAAATGCCGTGACAATTTTAGCCAGATTAAAGGAAAAACAAACGAATTAAATTTTTAAGTTTTATTTTTTAAGTTAAAATAACCGAATAAAATTATATAAATGGCTAGCTATTTATCATAGCTGTTTAAAAAACATGAGTATAAAGGAAATATAATGGATCTTTTTTTGGGAATATTCTTTTCCTTTCCGGTTGTTGTTTTTAGCGCCTTATTAACACTTTGTGTTATGTATTGGTTAATGGCTGCAATCGGTATTTTAAGTATTGATTGTTTGGATATTACAATTAACCTAGACGATATCACAACCGATGCACCCTCATCAACATTAGGTGGTTTATTATTAAAATTTGGTCTTAATGATGTGCCACTGACACTTGTTATCACCTTAATTTCATTATTCGGATGGTTCACAAGTTATTTTGGTTTTCGCTTGTTGGTTTTACCTTTATATGATTTTATTTTGTACTATTACCTAGTCGGATTATTTATTTTTATTATTGCCCTAACCATTTCAATTTACCTTACTGCATTCGTTATAAAACCAATTCGCCCTTTATTCAAAAAGCTAAGTGCAACCAATGATCATAAATCATTATTAGGACAAATTGTTGAAATACGTTCTAGCACTGTAAATAAAATCAAAGGAGAAGCTACTTATGAAGATGGTGGGGCGGGATTAATTTTACAAGTTAGATGTGATGAAACATATCAATTTAAACGTGGAGATAAAGCAATACTACTACGATATGATACAACCAATAATTGTTACGAAATCATTAGCATTGAAGAATTTAACGGATAGTCAGATTTTATTTTTTGGAGAAAAGTAAATTATGCATATAAATACAGATACAATAATATTTTTTCTTGTAACAGTAGGAATTATTTTTTTAGTTATAATGGGATTTTTCTTATTATTTAAAGCTTTTTATATTAAAGTTCCTCAAGGTACAGCACTTATCGTTAATGATATGACCTCAAAACCCAAAGTACACTTTACAGGTGCTTTAGTTTACCCTGTTATCTACAAAAAAGAATTTATGAAAATTTCATTAATTACTTTTGATGTAGAACGTCGAGGAAAAGATGGTTTAATCTGTAAAGATAATTTACGTGCAGATATCTGCGTTGCTTTTTATCTTCGAGTGAACGAAACCACTGAAGATGTATTAAAAGTAGCCAAATCAATTGGTGTAGATAGAGCATCAGATCAAAAAGCAGTTAGTTCGCTCTTTAGTGCGAAATTTTCAGAAGCCCTGAAAACTGTAGGTAAACAATTTGAATTATCAAAGTTGTTTGAGGATCGCATGAACTTCCGTGAACGTATTATTGACGTTATCGGTAAAGATCTTAATGGTTATGCGTTAGAAGATGTTGCCATCGATTATTTAGAACAAACACCAATAAAATCACTTGATCCAGATAATATTTTTGATGCGGAAGGTATCAATAAAATCACGTCAATTACTGCTGTTCATAAAGATGAAACAAACAAACGTGAACGAGATCTTGAATTAGCATTAAAGAAAAAAGATACCGAAACCATTGAAGCAAAATTAGAGCTTGAACGTCAGCAAGCCGATGCTGAAGCACGCCAAAAACGCGAAATCGAAACAATTCGTGCTCGCGAAGCTGCTGAAACATTAAAAGTACAAGAAGAAGAGCGCTTAAAAGCAGAACAAGCAAGAATCCAGTCTCAACAAGAAATCGAAGTACGTGAAGAAAATCGCCTGCGTGAAGTAGAAGTTGCACAACAAAATCGCCTACGAGCTATTGCTATTGAAGAAGAACGTGTTGAAAGAGCTCGTTCTCTTGAAATCGTTGCTCGTGAACGTGAAGTTGAACTACAACGAATTGAAAAAGATAAAGTACTTGAAGAAGAAAAAAAACTTATTGCCAATGTCATTCGAGAACGTGTTGCTGTTGAAAAAACCGTTGCAGTCGAAGAAGAAAACATCAAAGAAGTGCGTGAAGTTTCAAGAGCAGATCGTGAAAAACAAACCACAATTATTGAAGCTGAGGCAAGAGCCGAACAAGAACTCGTTAAACAAGTCAAACAAGCTGAAGCCGATGAACAAGCATCAAAACACCGTGCCATTGAAATTAGCACCATGGCTCAAGCTGAACTCGAAGCCGCAGCTAAACAGGCAGAAGCTAAAAAACAATTAGCACAAGGTATTGAAGCCGAAGAAGCAGCCATTGGTTTAGCTGAAGCTAAAGTTCGTAAAGCACGAGCTGAAGCCGAAGAAAAAGAAGGATTAGTCAAAGCCAATATTACAGCTGAAACCTTACTTGCCGAAGCGAGAGGTAATCAAGAAAAAGGCTTATCAGAAGCAAAAGTTATTGAAGCAAAAGCAATAGCGACTGAAAAACAAGGTTTAACTGAAGCTAAAGTGCTTGAAGAAAAACTATCGGCGCAAGCTCGAGGCGATGAACGAATTGGTTTTGCTAAAGCAGCAGCAACTAAGGAACAAGGTCTTGCTGAAGCATTGGTTATTCGTGAACGCTTAACCGCAGAAGCAAATGGTTTAGTTGAAAAATTCCAAGCAATGGGCACAATGAATGAACAATCGAAAAACCACGAAGAGTTCCGTTTAGCTCTTGAAAAAGGATTTGAACAAGCTATGGCTGCTATTGCTGCCAATAAAGACATTGCACGCGAACAAGCAAATGTTCTTGCAGCAGCATTTAGTAAAGCAAATATTGAAATCGTTGGGGGTAATGATAACTTCTTTAATAGCTTCTCTAAAGCAATTAGTGTGGGTAAAGCTATTGAAGGAACAGTTAATCAAAGCCCTGTTCTGCAATCTGCCTTGCAGTCAGTATTATCACGCTTATCCGGTAACAAAAATATCGATTTAAAAGATGCGTTGAAAAATGCAGATTTAAAAGCCTTAGCTAAGCAATTTTTACCATCCGATAGTAACCAAGAAAGTGATAGTTAAAAATCTTATACTTCTAGATAATTCTTAATTCGAATTATCACTATCAACTGTCTTTAGTTGGTTGTACAGACCGACTAAAGACAATAACCTTTCTGTATAATGATCAACGAGTTAAAAATGGCTGAAATAGAACAAGAAAATCAACAACAAACAATACTTGATAACGCCGTTGCTGAAGGTGGCGCTTATGAAATTCTTCGCAAACGTTTAACATCACTCGGACAAGAACTTAACCAAAAAACAGAGGCACTAAACCAAGAAAGGCTTGCTGAATTTGGCAAAAGTGACATGTCAATTATTAGCCGTATTCGGATAAGAACTGAAAATAATTGTATTGCACGAGACATTGTACGTTTTGGCGATTGGTTATTATTTGGATATAACGTCTTTATGGGGTTAAAAAAAGAGACCAAAATAGAAGATGTGTTTTCACTTTACCAATTGATGGAACGTGATGGTAATTACGAAGCGGATCTAGTTGATATTTCTAACACCTTTTTAAATATTGATCGGTTTGTTCAAGACTTTAATGAACTATATACATATTATAAAAATGCACAGTTATTACAACTTGTTGAACGTGATGGAAAACTACTTGCCAGTTTCCAAATTGGTGAACGTGTTAGCGATATTCGTGTTTTTCGATGGTCTATATCAAACGATAAAAAAAACATTAATTATATTGATAATCGTGGAGAGCGTGATATTGCACTTCCGCCCGCTTACGATTTTGAATGGCAAGAGACCACTCGTGAAAATATCGTTAATGGTCGATTCCCACATGTAAATGTGTTAGATACTGTTTTTGTTGAAACCATTGGCGGTGATTTAACCATAAAATGTGAAAATAACACCAACGATGGTCTTGGCATTTACCGCGAAGATGTTATCGATAAAAATCAATCCATCAATGATGCTAAAATAGAGTACGCGAAAGTAGGATCTTTAATTCTATTAAAGGTATTACCTTATCGTGAAGATAATTGGCGTTATTTAGTCTATAATATACTAACACAAAAAGTACAAAGAATTGATTTTATAGGTCAAGCTTGTATCCAACTTCCAGAAGATCATGGCATTATTTTTCCTGGTGGTTATTATTTACAAAATGGCGAATACAAAACATTTGATCAGTCAATGTCGGGAATGCGTTTTAGACGTATCAGACGTTCACCTAATGGTGAAGATGTTTTATATATATTTTATGATCCAACTTCTGGTCGCTTAGCATTATTTAATTATAATATGATTGAGCGCAAACTGGATAATCCTATTTTAGGTCAAGGTTATGCCGTGTTCGAAGATGGCAGAATGGTCGTATTCGAGGGTGAAAATAATGACCCCACTCGCGTCCACCCAATGCAAATTTGGCAAACACCATTTTATAGCGATGAATTTGCCGCAAGACAGCCAACAAATAACAGCTTTTTAGGTAGAATTGGTAATGCTGATCTAGTTCGTGGTATTTCTGATCTCTATTTTATTGCTCGCGAAATTGATAATCAATCAGTATCATCCCAACTATATAGCAAATTAAGTGAAGACACTAAACGGCTTTTTGATAGCTACTTTTGGTTAAGTGATGAACAAAATTTACCGTTTGCGCCTATTCTTCGTAATATCTCGCAAACAAGCGAATTAGTGCTTGATGAATATGAAAAAGTTGAAAGTATACGCCGCCAATCAAATAGCGCTATGCGCGAAGCAATTTCAAATCAACAAGATCTATTAGCAAAATTATATCCAGATAGTTGGAAAGAAACCCAAGAATATGTTGATGCTCTTAATGCCATAAAAATGCAATTAGGTAGCCTTGTCACATTAAGAACTTACCGTTATATCGATTTAAACCAAATCGATATAATGGAAGATGAACTAAAAAAACGCCAATCTATCGTTTCTTTAGCCACTGCGGAATTTTTAGGTAGTGAACAAGCCTTAGCGCCATTCATATCAAAAATTGATAATATTGAGCATGACATTACTAAAGCAGACTCTGCCGCAAAACTTAGCGAGCCAACCAAAATAGCTGATGATATGTCTAATGATTTAGATATGTTATCTCAATTAATGGCATCATTAAAATTTAATGATGTTACATTGCAAACCAAAATCATTGAATCAATTGCTGAAGTTTATGCCAAACTTAATCAAACGAAAGCCAGAATTCATCAAAAACGGAAAAATCTGTCTAGTGTTGAAATGGTCGCCCAATTTGGTGCCCAATTTAAACTATTTAGTCAAAGTATAGCCAATGCATTAGGGCTCGCAACAACACCTGAAAAATGTGATGATGAACTTTCGAGGCTGTTAGTTCAATTAGAAGAACTTGAAAATCAGTTTAGCGAAAGCGAAGAGTTTTTAAATGATATCTTAGCAAAGCGCGAAGAGGTGCTAGAATCTTTTGAAACTCACAAACAAGCACTACTTGAAGATAGGGCCAGACGCAGTGAAGCACTACTTACTGCAGCACAACGAATTTTAGATAGCATACCAAGAAGAACTGCGAAGTTTTCAGATCAAACTGAACTTAATGCTTTTTTTGTTGCCGATCCTCTAGCTCAAAAAATTCGTGAAATTGTCGAAAAATTAAGAGCACTATTTGATAATGTTAAAGCTGATGATATCGAATCCCGATTTAAAAGCGCACAAGATCAAGCAATACGCGCGTTACGTGATAAATCAGAAATTTTTGAATCAGGCGGTAATGTCATAAAACTCGGTCCAAGGCATAAGTTTAGCGTCAATACCCAAGAGCTTGACCTAACCGTTGTACCTAAAGAAAACCACTTATATTTACAATTAACAGGTACCGACTATCAAGAAAAATTAGCGCATCCTAAGCTAGAAAGCTACAAACCGTTTTGGACAATGTCATTAGAGTCAGAATCCCCAACGGTTTACCGGGCAGAATACCTAGCCTACTCAATAATTAATTCTGCATTAAAAAAAGAACATGATTTTAGCTATGATGATCTTGTTAGCGAATTAAATCAGCCCGTAATATTAAATAAAACAGTACGCGATTATGCGGCAATACGATATCGAGAAGGCTATGAAAAAGGCATTCACGATCATGATGCTGTAAAGATATTATTAAAACTTATTCCACTTGGCGAAGTGGCAGGCTTGCTACGTTATAACCCATTAGCACGCAGTCTAGCGATGCTTTATTGGCATTATAACCAAAAAAATGACATTGCTAAGTTATGGCCAGAACGCGCTAAAACTTGTATGGATATCTATTCACTGTTTGGTCATGAAGAAGGCTTAATAAATCTACGTACAGAAATATCAGAACAACTTGGTTTATTTCTACAAAAATATCCAATACCACATGATAATTACCACATAAAACAAGCATCTGAATATTTAAGCTATGTATTAGCCGAAACACCGCAACAATTTACGTTAAGTAAATATAGTCAGACATTGTTTGAAGGATTAAAAACACGACTAGAGCAGTCTCACATGTGGGGGGACTTTAATCAATCACAATTAAACCTAATGTCACGGATAGCCGATCGTTGGAACCTAATCGAAAGTTGGTTTAAAGGACTATGTACCCTACCTCAGTATCAAAAATTCGCTGCTTATATTGCTGAAGCAGCTATGCTATGTATTTTAGATAAAGAAAATGGCATCACCACAACAATTAGCGAAATTGACCTTGATATTACAGTTAATGATCTATTAGGTGAACATCCAAGCATCAAACAAGGTGTATTAAAGATAAATCTAGATGACTTCTTCAGTCGTATGCGTAAACAATCACGAGTAATAATTCCAGAATTTAAACATTACCAAATGCTTCGCCAAGAGGTTTTAGAAGAACAACGCCACTTTTTACACCTTGAAGAATTTAAGGCAAAACCATTAAGTTCATTTGTGCGTAATAAACTTATTAACCAAGTTTATTTACCAATTATTGGTGATAACTTAGCAAAACAAATGGGCACAGTGGGGGAAAGTCGTCGCACCGATTTAATGGGATTACTGTTACTTATATCCCCACCGGGTTATGGTAAAACAACCTTAATGGAATATATCGCTAATCGTCTGGGATTAATTTTTATGAAAATTAATGGACCGGCATTAGGTCATAGCGTGTTATCGTTTGATCCCGAGCAAGCACCCAATGCAACAGCTCGCCAAGAACTTGAAAAGCTTAACTTAGCACTTGAAATGGGTAACAACGTTATGCTTTATCTTGATGATATCCAACATACCAATCCCGAATTTTTACAAAAATTTATTTCACTCTGTGACGGCTCTCGACGTATTGAAGGGGTCTGGAAAGGTAAAACCAAAACCTATGATCTGCGAGGCAAAAAATTCTGTGTGATTATGGCGGGTAACCCCTATACCGAATCGGGCGAAGTCTTTAAAATTCCTGATATGTTGGCTAACCGTGCAGATATTTATAACTTAGGTGAAGTGCTTGGAGGCATGGATGAAGTATTTGCGTCAAGCTATATTGAAAACTGCTTAACATCCAATCCTATTCTTTCGCCTCTTGCCCTGCGTGATCTTAATGACCTTTATCGATTAATCGATCATGCACAAGGAAAACCACTTAATACCAACGAACTTAGCTACACTTATAGCCAAGCTGAAATTAGCGAAATTATTGCTGTACTTCGTCATTTATTAAAAATTCGTGAAGTCGTGTTTAAAGTCAATCAACAGTACATTGTCAGCGCAGCACAATCCGATAAATACCGAACAGAACCACCATTTAAATTGCAAGGTAGTTATCGAAATATGAATAAGCTAGCAGAAAAAGTATCTTCGGTTATGAATGATGAAGAATTAAATCAAATCATTGAAGATCACTATCTTGGCGAGGCACAATTACTCACCAACGGCGCTGAAGAAAATTTACTAAAATTGGCAGAAATCCGTGGCGTATTAACCAAAGAACAATCTCAACGCTGGCAACAAATTAAAACCGACTTTATGCGCAACAAAACGCTTGGTGGCGATGAAGCAAATACAGGCATTCAAATTGTTACACAGCTTGCTGATTTAGTACAAAGCGTGCAGGCATTGAAATTATAAAAAATAGCGCTTTTGGATAAAAATTTGCTTTTATAAAAATCGAATAAAATCAAAGTTATTACTGACTATTTTTACAAAAAATAAAGTGATATTTTGTGAAGTAAATTGGTTGGATATGACTGATTTTGGAGATTTTCATGTTTGCTAGCCAAAATAGTCACAATTTCCCCCCTCGCCTGAGCGAGGGGATGGTCAATCCGCTAAATCGGACGTGGTAACCGTTGTTACTTTCTACATCAAAAGATGATAGAGCGTCTAAAACCTAGCTAAACTTTAAAAATTGATTATCTAGTTACAAAAGCGCAAACGCACTATTTTGTTCTCCCCTAGTCCAACCTTGCGATGGAGCTTGGTTATTTGATAACTTATCCTTAATTAGCACCATAAACCCAACCGCGACCTTAAGAGTTAAAAACTAAATGCTAAAAACTAAGGAGTAACGCAAATAGAGTTATGTCGATGAACATTAAACCCGTCGACATCGAGCACGAAGTCGGAATCTATGTGACCATTCGATTGTACCATGTATTTAAATCGATCTCCCCGAGAATCGCTCGTCCAGTAGTCGAGAGAGTCAAAGTTTGCTCCGCGGTAATAGAACACCTCTCCCCACTCCGTAAAGAACCCTGCTCCTATCCAACGTGAGCTATAATTACCTTTTATTGAGGACGGCGTGGCACCAACAGCCCCTTCACATCTATGAAAATCACAGACTGCGTTAGTCAGCTCTTTCACCTGTGGCACTCGATAACCTAACCCCCCACACCAAGCGACAGTATCAGAATAAGTATACCAAGGTGAGCCTCCTTGATGCACGAACCACTTTTGCAGAACAAATCCATATTTTATTACTTCTTCACCATAATAAGGATCTCTACCCACTAACTCAAAAGTTTGCGGTAACCTTGGCACCGGAATTCGACTTGGATGGGGATTACCCCGCTGAGCGCTTGCATCAGGGCCTGTTAGCGTCACACGCACGAATGAGAATGGATGTCTGGTTAAAAACCAATTCCGATTCCGAGCTAAACGCTCCATTTCTGTTATCTGTTTCACTGTCGCGGTAATTCCTTCATGCGTCACGGGCGTCCATGTCAATCCATCTACATAGCCATATATGACTAAATCAAAATACAATCCATTTGCCCCCGCAGTCGGAAAATTAAGCGCGTATGATGCGGGATTGGTGTCTTTGTCTTTAAAGATAAATCCCAAATCCCTGTCCCACATGTCAGCGATATCTCTGTCTCTAGCTCCTGAAAACAACATTGGGGTAACGAACCAGATAGTTGCTGGGGGACTGGACGGCGGGAATATTATAGCATCACTACGATTATTCCCTCGACCATTTTGGCCAGCTAATGCCGGCAAATGCCATAAACATGACAATAATAACAATGCCAACAGGACTTTTCGGGATAATTTTGATAGTGATTTGTGAAATAACTTCGAGAATATAAACGAGGCAAGAAAAGAAACTCGTCTGATGCGTCTATTTGATAAATTTAAGCCGTAGGTTTGCCAGTGCTGGTGTCTGGTGTCTGGTGTCTAAAATGATACTGCATTATGGTTCACCTGTCAAGTAAATTTATGTTTTATTTCGATTTTTTATATTTATCTGCTTATTAAATAAGCTTGTTTTTAATAATCGGTGAAATTATAACCATTTTAAAAAAGCTTGGCTAGCTTTTTTTGGGAGATTTTTGGGCGAAAATTATTTAGGAGTGGCTTCAATTAAGTTTTATGAAATGCTTTAATAGATTGGAATATTATTTTATTATTAATAATCAAAAAATAAAATGAAATCAATATATTTCCTGACAATTTTTTGCCTAATATTGAGGTTTTTGTTTAGGTTGGTGGAATGGATTGGGTGTAGTGGTTTCAGGCATGTGCAGCTTAGATGTTCAAAATAGCTATAGTGACCAGTCCGAGTTAGGGAATTATAGCGAATTCCCTAACATGACAATGCGGTAGCGGAAGCGACATTTAAAACAATTAAAACCGAGTTTGTAAAAGGCCAACGTTTCAACTCAACAGCTGAGTTACAACGCGATTTTTCGGCTTATGCCTATTGGTATAATCAGAAACGATTACATTCTTCGTTAGGCTACTTGCCCCCCGTCGAATTAAAAAAACATTTACCCCCTTCATTTTTTTGTTTGAAAATGTGTTGCCATTCCATTCTTTATACTCTAAATATTTATCCCAAAGAAGTTGCCTCAACATCATTCGTGCGGTTTATCCCTATGTGTATAGGGAACTGGCCGGTGCTGACTTCATACGTTTCTAATTTCCAGGTTTATCCCTATGTGCATAGGGAACAGTTGCTGTGCTGCAATATTATAAATAGACCGCTCCGGTTTATCCCTATGTGCATAGGGAACAGTCGCAATGCCATTCGTTGTTTCGCTGTCGCTGCGGTTTATCCCTATGTGCATAGGGAACAGGATTGGTATAGCCTAGGCGGAAGATTTGGAGGCGGTTTATCCCTATGTGCATAGGGAACAGTTTCTCCTTCGCCTCACCCGATCATCTCATCGCGGTTTATCCCTATGTGCATAGGGAACAGACCAATTATAACATTTTGTTTTATAATTAAAATATTTTAGTTTAAATTTCTACCAACTTTTTTAATTATTCTTAAAATAACAATGATTTCATAACACATTGTTTTTATTGAATTAATATTAAAAATAAGATAGAGAATATGACGCTTTTTTTATTCTACCAATTAATCTTTAAATTTCTTATAGTTATAACATAGTTAGCAATAAAACAAGGTATTTCTTTATTAAAAAAGCGCAATTTTTGTTAAAAATATTCAGGATTCTATACCGTTTCAGCGTGAAATTATTTTAAATTTAATGAGTTAATAAATTTTATTGATGAAGAATAATATACCATTTAATGTATTTATTCCGATAATGATCGTGAATATCAAAGCACAAGTGAACATCTATTTGTTAAAACAGGCAATAATAATATTATTAATCAAAATGTTACAAAATACACCTACCCGCAAACGAATGGGAAAGGAGAAAGAGCCATACGTACCTTAATAGCGATGTGGCATAATCAGTAAATTTTCGAAGATTCAAAAGATAGGCAACAATGTTAAAATTAGGGCAATGACATTCATTAACTCTGATATCCTAGATAATTGCACCGATTATACACAAAAAACAAATACAACTATCCAGAATAATTGATTATTACTGTGGTTTTTCTGGCCACTCGATATCTGGCGCAGTATCGACATCAATACGATTCAATAAAGCACGGTATTTTTTCCAAGTGGTGTATAACACTTTTTCTTCGTCGGTTGCAATATCAGTATCAATTGCGTCTTGTAGGTAATCAATCTGCGTAGTAGCTTCGCTTAATAGCTGTTTTTTTTGTGCTGTTGCTACAGCTATATAATGCTGATGCTGTTTGTTTTCATCCAATACCCACTTTTCTCCATCCCACGAGCAAAACTCGCTAGACGGCTTCAATAGTGTGTAATCGGCTGGGATGTCGCCGATTTCTGTTACTGTTGATTCTGCGCCATTTTCTGTTGAGTAGATTTTTTTACCGCGATGATCGTTTGGGTATATCCACTTGTCGCCAGTCCTAACAATCGCTTTATTGTCTTTAACTGATTTTGGTACATCTAAATACGAGTTAGCAGGTACACCAACACCAATCGGCAAATACTGATACGTAGCGCCCAAATATTCTCCGTTGGAATCAACATTATAAATCACTGCCCATCCCGCTTTTATGGTTAATCCATCATTGTCTAAGATTGCTGTTTCTGGTTGTAATTGGTATTTCATTGTAAATCTCCTAAAATTATTCTGCTTTAACTATATACATAAATGCAAGGTTGCGAGGGTGGTTATCATGAGAGACTGGTACTGTGCGTGATGCATCGAATGAATATACACGCCCCCAGTCATCAGGCTCGCCCATCCTTAAGCTGGAATCAAACTGATAGAGTTCTCTAAACGCACCCACTGGAGGTTGAATTGTGTTGCGTCGATCACGTACAGAAACAGAAAACTCTCCGGTTATATTACGTATTGCATCTTCTTGCCAGCCCAATATTACGCGATACGGATCAGCTCCTCGGGCGTTATCCCAGCCACGAATAAACTCACCGCGCAGATCGGGCAATCGACCAGTTGGGTATGCAGAAGCTAAACGCGGGAATTGATTTACATCAAAAGATGCCCCGTTACATTCAAACCAGCCAGCAGGTGGTCGATCCTGAGGCCATGGCTGAGGTATGCCAACAGGCAAATAGTCATTGATGTTTGCAGTTGTAATTTGCTCAACCCAGTTAGACCAGACGTTCGGATTGTCCCTATAAGTTCTAATAAATTGACGACCTGCGTAATAATCTGTGTAAATCTGCACACAGCCCTTAGCTCCATCTCCACCTGTTTGTGTCACAATTAATGTTCCTGCTGCTGCGGGAATCGGGTAACCGTTTTCTATGCTTGCCAGCTCATTAGCATTCTGTAAATATACGCCGTGTTGCATACCCTTGATTTCATTTAAATGAGTATTATTTAAATGACCTTTAAATTGATAAGCAAAATCTTTAACATTTGCTGTTGTAATAGCTTCGTGCCATTTTTGTTTACCCTCTTTTGTGTCACAACGATAATAAATTCGAGGCTCTTTTGAGTTAACTACTGATAGCTGTTCAACTTTCCATGCTGTGCTACTGCTCGGATATGCTAATAATGTTGCAGTGCTATTACCGGCAAGTTGCAAATCTGAAAAATCTGTCGTTCTACATTGATAAAATCCACCAGCCAAATGATCATCAAAATTATTAGCAGTGGCACCGACGGATGAGCCGATACCGTAATCCCCAGCTTTTAAAACTGATTTATTATTAATTGTCACATCATCGACGTTTTCAAAACGCCAAGTGTTACCGTTCCCAGCATATCGTAATTTGTTTGTCCATTTTTTAGATTCAGCATCATAAAATGCGTATATAAAACTATCACCAGACGGTCGCAGCACAAGCTCATTTCCGTTTTCGTGCAAAAATTTTATTCCATACGATGTCGGTGAAAATCTCAATTGCCCAGTTATTTCATCGCCTGTTTTTTTTACTGCATTTGAAGCTAAATCATATACAGATTTCACGGCTTTGGGGGTAGCCGCTTCGGTTTCTGATGTGCTGTTAGTTGATGAGTTAAGCTTTACGCTACCTTTTTTGACAAATTCTTTAATGGCTGTAGCGAGTTGGTCATGCTTTAATTTATCCAGTTTAATGCCAGCTAACTCAATCGCGTTGGCAATTTCTTCTTGAATAGCATCACAATAAAGATAATCTAATTGCGTTGCTGGTGTGCCAGTTTGTGGATTACCGCGAGTAAAGCCATTTTTCCCTTGACCAAACTTATCTCTTTGGGCAGTAGATGTGTCAATTCTATGCATTGATTGCTCCGTATTTAAAAATTACATAAGTATGTGATGGGCATAATTTTTCAATTATGCATTCGATTTGCTTATCACCCCACGTTCTCAAATGCGAATCGCACCCGTCGTTACAGGTCATTTCTGTTATTTGATAATTGTGAGGTATGTTTACAATCCAATAAAAACGCCACTTTTCATCATATAAATAGTCTTGGCATGTTGATTCACAGGTAAAAACATCATTGTTATAGTTTGTAATCGTGGCGTCTAAATAGCCGTTGGCTTTTAAAACTTGTAAAAAAAATGCTTTACTTATGCCACCGACCAAATTTATCTTAGAATCTAAACGGTTGCGCCGAGTAGTTAACGTTTGAACATCCGATTGATAACAGCTATCCGGTAATCCGCAAATTTGCTCATATCTATCTATCAGCTCTGTCGTCGTTTTGGGATTGATTTCTTGCATTAAATCATCTAATCGAACGTGAGTTTTTGATAGTGTTAATGCTAACGATAAAAGGATTGGCTCTGATTTATCCCATGCTGGACCGTACGGCAATAAGTGCCCTACCATGCTTTGGTATTGTTTTTCTAAATCCATTCAACCCCCCCGAAGACGGCTACCTGATTTTTTTCTACAAAAATATCTTTATCGGGGTAAACTAATTCATGGGCATACTCACCAAATGATGAACTAATCACTTCACTAATACGTGATCTAAATAGTGTTGATTGTGGTCTCCCTTCGCGTAACAAAAATTCTTTTAACTCGGCTTCTATTTGATAACGAATTTTTGGGTTATCAGGTGTGACCATAATTTTAAAATTAATAGGTTTGGGTGTTGGTGAAAACACTATCAGCATAGATCCGGCAACCGGTGCCAGTGGATCAATATGTTTTTTGACATGTTGAATTGTGGTATTGTCTAAAACGGGATTAACGGGATCACTATTTGCAACCATCACGCCAACGCTACCCGCTCCAGCCCAATGACGATAACACCAAGCCCGTGTAACGCCGTGAACCTCTTTTGCCCACTGTACATAATCTTGATCGGCGCCGCTTTGAGGTGTGTAATACCATCTATCGATAACTCGTTTCCTAAAAGATTCTAAATCCTCGACATCAGCACCTGACTCAATAGAATCAGCAAAACAAGTTGATGATAGACCAGTAACAGGGGTGATCAGTGACATACTGGTACCATCATCACAATTCCCTTTTTTACCTACCTCGTCACATACTACAGGTGCTCTTAAAACATTATTTGCTGATGTGGTTGTTTGGGTAACTGTATACATGCGCTGATCAACTTGACGCCTGACTTTTTGATCTTTATTGATAACAATGCCATCAGCCACTTCATCAAATCGAATATAACCAACCGCAGGCGTAGGTTGTTTTCTATAGCAACGCTTCATATTTCCATGTCGGATCAACCAAGTTTCGTCTGCTTGATCGGGTAAAATATTTTTGGCCATATTTTCAATATAGCCTAATAACACATGTGTTGCCCCCGCTATAACTCGTCCGTATACCTCTGGGTCATTACGCCGTAATGAAATCAACTCATCATCAATAGCTAGGCGCGCATACAAATCATTGCGTATAGTTGTGATTAAATCCGGTAATGTTGGTCTTGAAAATCCACTAGACATTAATATCACTCCATAAGTTGTCAAACCTAAATTCTTCATTGCTGCCATCTGTTTTATAAATATTGATAGTAGCAACTAAAACAGTTAAATCGGTTCGCTTTACTGAAACCTCTATTCGAGAAGCTATCCCGTCATCGATCATCCATTGCACAGCCTCTTTTATATAAATTTTTGCAAAGTTAGCTGTTTGGTTAGTTAATTTTGAGCGAGCCAATAAATAAAGGCGTGACCCAATTTTGTCATTTGCTATACTAGGGTAAGAATCTCCCCACCAACCGTATGGATGATCTGAATCGTCACTGGTGTTTTTTCGTCGCCATGTGAATAGCGAAATTATTAGCGCACGATATAACTTATTTTGAATATTAGTGGGATAAGTATTTTTACCATTTACTGTTAATATCATTTTGTTTTAGCCATAAAAAAACCGTCTAATGACGGTTTATGTAATGAAGTGAGAATTATTCTAATAATTGATTAGGAGTTTGTGTGACCGAGTTTGTTTCGTTATGCGTATGACCATTATAAATAGTTCTGATGTTTGAAATAGTACTGATTTTATCTTCTATTTCCCCAGATACTTTTAATAATGGTGTATTAAATTGTGTTGCTGATGAGGCGTTAACTAAAAAGTTTTTAGTATTTAGCTCTATGGCATCATCAGCACTCACAATAAATCGCTTAGTTTTTACATTGATTTCATTATTGCGATTAAAAATAATGTAATCGCCTTCGTCTGTGTAAATAGCAACTTCACCTTTTTTAAGCGACTTAATACGGTAGCGACGATCCCCAGCAGCAAGAATCACACCATGCGATTTATCGCCGTCTAAAAATAGCGCTACCGCTTCTGCTCCGTCAAGCGGACACGACGTAAAGCCGTATGGTTCGATATGCTCGACATCACTTTTTTGTTCACCGCCCGACATTTTGATTTGCAACATCTGACATTTACTTGCACTGTTACTGAATGTGATATAGCCCCTAGATACAAGGTTCATTATTTTATTTAAAGCCTTACGCATTAGAATACCTCGCCATCGGATTGCTTTCCTTTTTTCTTCTTGGTTTTCTTCTTATCCGGTAAATAGGCCTCAACTGGACCGACTTTTAACTCGCATAATGTTCCACCGCTACTTAGACTGTATTTAACTTCGGCAATAACCAATTTCTCGTTATCATATCCAAGTAATGGATCATCAACAACAACCATTTGATTTGGTTTCCATAACGTGCCGTCACCTTGTCGCCAGCCTTGTACGGTGTAAGTGGCTTCTCTGGTTTTGCTTGCTCTCAGCACTTTTTCCATTTCACAACGTTCTTGACATGTACCGTTATTTGAATCGCCTGACTGCTTTATGATTAATGGACGATAACGCCGGATTGCCTCATCTTTAGATGTAGATCTAACAGATACTAGCGTTGCTTCACCAAAGTTTTTATCATCACCGACGCTTTGCCCTGACACAAAATAATCGGAATACCGATCTTTGATACTCTTTTCAGTATCCGCAGACAAAATATTAGCCCCTAAAACCAATGCTGTTTTTGCCTCATCTGAACCAATATCACCAATAACCACTTGCCCTTGCTCATCATCAAATACAATAATTTGCTGCATGCCCATTATTTTACTAATGACATCAAAAACAGTATCCCCTTGATCCGCTTGAATACTCAAAGAGCCAGCATCATTAGCTTGGTTGATAACGTTTAGCTTAAAGGGTTTAACCAAATCTTGAATTACTTGAATAGTTGAACTACCGCTATATTGTTTGGGTTCTGCACTACAATCAACACAATCTGCCGTTTTACTTCTGCCGACAATGCCCATTGATAGCGAACCTGCATCATATCGAATCGGTAACGCTTCAACATAACCGGTTAAAACCACATCATCATCGATATACACTTCAACTAAATCACCGTTTTTAACATCAATTTTTGTTTCTGAATCGTCACCTGATGAAGGCCATTGGCGGGTGATTGTGACATTAAAATCACGGGCTAGCCGTTCAATACCGGCCGAAATACTTACATCAGTCCAACCGCCAAAATACTGACGGTTAACTTTTAAAAAAACTTTATTTTGATTCATGGTTTTGGTACTCGCAGCTCTTTAACAGGAATAAAACCAGGATGAAGAATATTGTTGCGAATCGATATATCATCACAACGTGTAGCATTGTTATAGAGATAGTGAGCTAAAACCAAATCGGGCAATACTTCATTAGGAATATAAACAATTGTTTTCTCTATTTTAAGTAAGCGTGCATTGATATCTTGGTTAACCGCGGCTTTTAATTTTACTAGCGCAACGTATAAATTATCATGCACGGTTCGCGATAATTCTTTATCAAAAGACTCGTTAATGGATTCTTTAATATCCAGTAAATCATCAAATGAAATTGTATTACTTTTTTCAACTGTTGATGATGTTGATACGGGAGTGTTTGTTATGTTAGCCGTTGAATGACCAGTTGGTAACGTATGATCTTGGTCAAAAGAATGCTCTTTTTTACCTTTTGTTGATTCTAACGTCACAGGAGCAAAAGCTTGTTTTCTTTTATCTTCAACCTGTTTCGGTAGTGACGCAATTAATCGTGATGCTTCTGTTAGTGCGGTTACTCGAATAGCAGTATTAATTAAGTTTTGATTTTTCTTTCTTTTTTTGGTGGATTTGCTATCCGTTAACCAAATAACATCAGGTAAAGCACTTTTTATAGACGATATGCTCGTAAATACTTTAGCTCTTAAAACCAGTTCGTTCCCCGAATTGACAAATTTTGTCGCACTCTTCCAAACATGTTTAATTGAATTAATAATGGATGAGCCACCAGCACCAAGAATTGGCGACAAGTCACTATTTAATATTTTAACCGCATCATTAACATATGGTGTTATCGCATTATAAGCATCAGCAATGTCATTTAAAATTGACATGATGTCATCAAGAATATTACTTTGTACAAAATCGGGCGCATCGATTAAGTCAAAATCTTCAAACGTATCTAATAGCGCTTGATCTACATTATCTGCATTTTCATCAACTACATCATCAGTAGCAACAGAGGAATCGGGGAATATTAATTCACCGGCTTCAACAAAGGAGAATGAAATAACAGTCATTCGACCGTTTTCAACGGAATTACTTACTGTTGCGGTACCCACAATATTGACATTAAGTTCACCAAGTATTGGATGGATGAGTATCCCTGCGCCTTTTTCCTCGATTGCTTCTATCAGTTTTTCAGCTTGTTCTTTGTGATCGTCACCAATCACAAAGGCGTCAATTTTATTTTTACGTGCTGAACGCCCCAGATCTTCGGTATAGGGCACATCCCTAAACGGGTATTCATGTGTTTGATTGCGCCGACCGAATTCAGATGATGTACCGCTAACTTGAAACGGTACACCACGAAAACTAGCCGGCAATAAATTATTTAACCAATTCATGAAGTTCATCAATATATTCCTAAAGCATATGGATTCCAGCCAACATCAGCTTTAGTATTAAAACCTGATGCTTGCTTGGTTTGTTTTACAATAGTTCCTTGTGGTGCATTTTCAAACTTCACGACCAATTCACCGTTGCTATTTCGATTTGCATTACTATTTGAAAAGTTATTTAGTGGCATTTGCGGTTTTTGATAATATGGGGATGCAACCATTGGACGGGTCATTTCTTTCGGTAAACTCCCTGTATCAACAGTCACTTTTACTTGCTTTTCTTTTTCACCAAAAATAGAGTTCCATGCATCAAGCAGCGGCTGGATGCCGGACTTAACGTTATCCCACAAGTTTTTAAAGAAATTCTGAACACTTTCCCACACTTTTGGTATAGCTTCACCAGCGTCTTTGAAAGGTTCGACAAATACATCGATGATCTGCATTACATGAGGTTGAATAAACTCCCATAGATCGCTAAAGAAATTACTTACCACCTGCCATGATTTTACGATGTTTTCACCACCAGATTCAAAACTTTCTATAAAGAGGTTAATAATGGGCATAACAAATGGTTTAATGAATTCCCATAACTCACTGAAAAACTTAATAACAGCATTCCAACCTTCTTCAATTAGCGCCGCTCCAGCTTTAAATCCGTCAATAAAGACATCAAAAATAGGCATGACATAAGGCTTAATTACCCCCCACAACCACTGAAAAAATTTAACAATATCATCCCAGTATGTAATGATTAACACTGCAGCTATAGCAATGCCCGTCATAATAAATCCTATTGGGTTCGCCGCCATTACCGCATTTAAAGCCATTGATGCTGCGCGTACCTTTTTAAATACATTTGATAATTTTATTTGAGCAGCCGCATGAAACTTTGTTGCCAATTCATTAGCTTTGAGCACGCCGTTGTAAATATCGATCCCCGTTGATAATGCATCAACAATAAAGTTCACACCGGCACACGCAATCCGTAATCCAATTAATCCCGCAATAGCCATCGCCACCATTTTCACTAGCTCAGGGTTTTCTTGAATAAAATGCCCGAACGAAATAACCAGCGGTGTTAACTCCTCTAATAGTTGACTAAATGCCGGTAATAAGGCGTCACCAATTGATAAACTAATATTGGTTAGCGCATTGTCAAAAAGTCGTAGTTTATTTGCGGTCGTGTTTGAACAGGATTCATATGCTTTCTGCATTGAACCAGCATATTGAGAAGCATTACCAACCCGATTAAAGTTTGTTTTTAATAGCTCCATATTGTCGAGTAATGGCGATATAGCTGCAACACTTTCTTTACCGAATAACATGGTTAATACAGCCGATTGACGATCTTTAGATACTTCACCTAATGATTCAAGTACCGACATAATTGTCCCTTCGGCATCTTTCTGCATCCCTTTTGCTATTTGAGTTGATGTGAAGCCTAACTGTTGCAATGCCTCTTGTTGCTCCTCAGTCGCTCCTATACCTGATGTCAGCGTCAGCATTAAGTTTTCAATACCGGTAGCCGCCTGATCGGTATTAGTACCTGTTGCAATGATTGTTGAGCTTAATGCTGCTAATTTATCAGCACTAACCCCAGATGTTGCCGCAAGCGCCCCCATTTTTGTGACTACATCTGAAATGTCTTTTGCTTTTACACCTTGTGCATTACCCAATAAATTGATCTTGTCGGATAGGCCAACAACTTCACTTTGAGTGAGTTTTAAATCCGTTCGCCAAGTAGCCATATTACTGACAGCCTCTTCGGCTGAGGTACCAAATGCAATACCCATTTTTACAGCATCTTCAGTAAATTGTATCAAATCATCTTTTGGGATATTTGCCTGACCACCCTCTGCAACGATAGAGGCGATATCTTTTGCTGCTATTGGCAAACGTAATGACATTTCACGAATATCTTGCCCCATTTGTTTAAATTGTTCAGGCGTATCAAAGTCAACAACCTTCCTGAGGTCCGCCATCACTTCTTCATATGCCATCGCATCCTCCACCCCTTTTACAAATGGCTGAGAAATAGAAAGGCCCGTTACAGCATCTTTTAAACCAAGTTTGCCAAAGCCTGATTCGTTCATTTTTTTTTGGAACTCCTCAAGTTTTTCTTTCATTTTGTTTAATTGAGGTGACAGCTTATCAACACATGTCACCACTGCTTTTAAGTTAAAGCCTGCCATTTATGATTCCTTGCTATTTTCTATGCGATTTGCTTGTTCACATAATTCAAAAACTTCGGATAGTGAACATTCTTCTATGATATAAAAGGGGGAGAGTTGCCAATACTTGGCGAGGTCAAAACAAAGGTTTACGAGATATTCGATTGTGATTATTTCACTGTCGCCTGTTCCTCCACTGTAGGTATTGTCTCCTTCTCCTTTGGGCCAAAGAACATCATAATTTCACCGGTGATCATTAAAAAATCATACGGGGTGAGCTGTTCAACAGAGCTTGGTGTAACGTTACCTAACGCAACAATGTAATCAGCCACTTTTTTAGGATCTCCAATCATCTGGCTATCAAATGGAAAGCCTAATTTTTTGATATCTTTGACTGTTGGCTCTTTTAATTCCAGTACATGTAACTCATTGCCGTGTGCCATAATCGGCTGTGATAATTTAATTTCTTTCATTATTGATAAAATCCTTCTTCACCATGAAATTCGATTTCTGCTGTACCTTCTTCGGCATTGTGATTAACTTCACCTTCAACCCAAGCATTAGATAAAACGTAAACTTTGCCGTTGGCCAGTTCTGCGGTAACGGTCATTGAATCACTCGACACCAACTTGTCGATTGGAAAATCGCCCGGTACTTTAAATGTCCCTTTAATGTAGGGTGCACGGAATGTTTCTTTATAGTGAACGCTATTATCTAACCCCAAAATACTTTCTTTAACGTTAGTATTCATCGGGACTTCAATACCGCCCGTTAATGATAGTTGGTTGGAATCAACTTTAATATAAGTTGTTCCAGCGATACGTCGTTGTGTCATTAGTTTTTCTCCTCTTGATATTGCAATCTAAACTGTGCTAACACAGCAAAAACGCGTAGTTGATTAACGAGATCGGGTGGGAATAACACATCCAATCGATTTGGATCGTTGACATTTCGTTCAACAATTAAGTTCTTTTTAAACAAATCAAAGTTTTCAACTAAGCCTAATAATTCTAATTGACGATAAGTGGCGTTGATTTCCGCCTTAGCTACTGCGGGTGTAATAATTGCCTGTCCTGCCCCAAATCTGGTTCCGTCATTAGCCAATTTATGCCTTGGGTATTTAGATGTGATCACACTACGTAATTTACGTAATACATAAGCGAGTGTATGAAGTGTTTCACTATCTAAATAACTATTATCGGCTACACCGTAACTGTTACGTTGATATGTGGTGATATCTCGCTGAATTAATAAATTACCGCTAGAAACATATGCTGTCGCAATGCCGTGGCTTAATAATGATTGTTGCTCTGTTAGTGTAAACTGATTGCTATCAGATGCTGGCAATGCACCATTTAATAATCCAGTTTGCGTTGGTCGAGCCGGATCATTACGAATAAATACAGCATTACGAGCAGTTCGCATCGCAATTAATTCATCAATACCCGTTTGAATAGTTTTTTCATAACCGGCAACAGTAATATGTTGGTAATTTAATTTATCACCAAATTCGACAAGCTCAGATAAATCGCCTTTTTTAGCGGTATAAGCGTGTCCATATAATTGGCGCGCATAGCTCCAACGCCCTGTAGTATCATCCATTTCACGATTAAATGTTGCCAAAGATGATAAGTCATTAAATGGGAATGCGATAAAATCAAGGAGTTTGTCACCCATAGCGGCAATAACTGGCGTTAAATCTGGAGTGCCAGTTCCACCATTCATTTGAGTGATAACAATATTTAAACCGTCTGGGGTTTCTTCTCCGCCGATTGTGCCATAGTAGTTAAAGCACAGAGGAATATCATTACCGCTCAATCCTTTGTGTTTGGCTGTTAGCGTTATTGTGCTATTCGTCACGGTTGCGGTAACGGGTAAATCAGGATGAGCATTAATCGCATTATGTAAACCGTTTGCTATGCTTTCTGCGGTATCAGAAACGGTTACTCTCGATTGAATTTTACTGTTACCGATATAGAGACTTAATGTGCCTGTTTGTTCTGCTGTACCCGATATTTGGATAGTACCAGATGCATTCGAGCCAGCAGTGGGTTCATCTACTGCAATCACAAAAAGTTCGCCAAAATTATCGATATTGCGATAGGATTCAACCATTCTAGATAATTGACTGCCTCGGCCTGCGAGTTTTTTAGCTTGATCTACAGACGACATAATAATGAGCTTATTACGTTCAATGGTACTATCCGCTAGCGGATAAGCAATAATTAATGAAGCACCACTATCTTGGATTGTATTCGCTGCAGAGGAATCCACTTCCGCATAAAATAGAGGGACTTTTATATTGTTAGGAATATTGTTAAAACTAATTGTCATTTTTAGCTACCCTTTTTTCTTGTTTTACTTTGATGTTTGTAACTTCTTCAACATCATTATTTGTTAGTCGTCTAGCCCAGTATTGGTTAAACTCAACATTACGACCGTTAGTTGGTAAATAATCCCCATTATCTGGATCATATACCTGTTTGTTATTGACAGATTTAATTATCATTGTCTCTCTCATAGATATTGTTATTTTGAAAATTCACAGTTACCCCCGAATCCAGCTCATTAATAACCCCTGATAGGGTATCGAAGTTTCCAATGTTTAACGGGTTATACTGCGGAGGTTCGGTAATATCGGGGTTATTTGGATCGGGTTGCCAATCAGGATCGGGGATTGGGTTATCAATAGCGTTTAAATCAAAATATTGTCGAGTATCCTCAAACCCAACTTCCCGCACTGAACTAAAATTAAATTGATAAAAAATTCTCCCTCGATCTAAATCAAGTAAATCACCACCATCATATTGAATAGGATAATGCGCAGGTGAAGGTTCATAGCCCAGCAATGCTCGCCAAAGTTCGGTTTTTATATTTTCGACAATGTCGTATGCTTCGTGTTGTCCTCGCTCATCAATAGGCTTTAATACAACAATAACCCCAAACCTCTCTGTCACATTTTGCCAATAATCTGTTTGTGACTTGTTATCTTCTGCTCTATCATCAAGCGGAACCACATAAGCGGCAGGTAATTGCAAGAATGCCGTATCTTTGATAGCTGAAAATTCAGCAGCACCCCCAACACGACCTTCAAAGCTAGGGCTAAAATGGCGCAATATGTGGACGATATGTGATAATTTCATTGTTTAACCTGCTTCATTAATTTACACGGATAATGCTGGCGACTGATCAACCGTAGCGACAGCATTGCGGAATAATATTATTGCTTGGTCTTTAGGTATTAAGGCCTGTTCAAGTTTATTCGGAATGATGTGGTCTACTACGATAATGCGTTCATATCTGCTTTACTTTAAACATGTAACATAGAATATTTTAGTTGGACTTTACACCATCTAGTGTTGTTGTATACGTTGATGATTGTGATAATCTAATCACACATAAACTCAGTATTATTCTTTGGTGCAATCTCTTTACAATAGTATTTCTGCCACCCGTCAATTATTACTTTATTGTACTCGATTGCATTGGTGAGATTGTAATAATCTTGTTGAGAAGACTTTGCAAGTCGTAAGGCTTTGTGAGCAATACCGCTGGAGGTGGCACTATCCCGCTCGATGGATTCGACTTTGACGCGCAACTCGACAAGACCATTATCGATATCATTACGTAAAGCATTTGTTTTAGCTTGACCATTTTTTATTGCCTCGATAAT
Source organism: Gilliamella sp. X-57 (assembly GCF_057063565.1). Classification (NCBI taxonomy): domain Bacteria; kingdom Pseudomonadati; phylum Pseudomonadota; class Gammaproteobacteria; order Orbales; family Orbaceae; genus Gilliamella; species Gilliamella sp. X-57. The sequence continues at coordinate 30,378 of NZ_JBXSQI010000026.1, forward strand.
ATTTGATTCAATTTTTTTAACTTCATTGTTATCTTGTATGTACTTTTCATACTTTTCTTCGGCTTTATTTACTCTCATTACCGCAAGCCTTTTATCTTGCCAGCAGTTGAATGCAAAATAACAAGCAAATATCAACGCGCTAATCAATGCTACATTTGTATTATTCATAGATTTCTATAATTTCTAACTTAAATGACTGTCCGTTAAGCTCATTCATCAATAGATTTAATGCCTTTCTGCTTCCAAATAACTGGGAATCGTTATTGCTCATACCGACTAAAATACAACCCAGTGTATCTTTGGTCCAATTGCCGGCGTGAATTAAAATATGAAAGCGATTAGGAACATTTTTAACTTGATATACTCGACCAAACTTTGGCGAATTAACTATGTCACATTGATAGATTGCAGCTGGAATACATGAAATTTGACGTTGATTATCTTTCCATGGCAGTTCTAAGGTTGATAAAATCTTACCAGATGGCAACTGAATTTTACCAAACGTACCATGTTCACTGGTTTTTAACCTTGTTAGCTTCATCTGCCATCTCCTTTCGCTTTTTTGATTAACCTCTCTTCTAACGCTTTAATAAGAGTAGCGCCAGACCAACCAGCTAGACCGGCTACACCTCCAGCAAATTCAAATTGCCAATTAAAATAGCTAGCAGCCAGTACAACTAATGCGCCAGCAAATGTTGAGATAAATATCTGAGCAATTAACACCCAAATATTGAATTTGCCACCGTTCAGCACATGGTAGCAATAGCTAGCTAATGATCCGAGCGATGTAATGATAAATAGATAAATGACAACAACCCAGTTGACATTATCAGGGTCTTTTATCGGCATAATTAAATCTTTTTATTAGTTAATGATATGACAGCGTACTAGCTATTGTGTAGTTATGTGTGTGTCTAGCTTTGCTGTCGATTCTGTAGAAATAAATGGACCCAAACGTACATGATATGCAGAGCTTATGGGCACGGTTTAGATATCAACGACATCAATGTCGCTGACATGTATAAAATTTAGATATAAAAAAACCGCTATTAAGCGGCTTCAATTAACAAAATTCTATTTTGATAACAAAAAAGCCTCTTAATTGAGGCTTTCTTTTAAACTCAGTAATGAGCGATGTTCCTGCAATGTTAACTCGTTGAGATATCGCCTTGGGTTTTCACACATCCAACAAGAGCAAGCTGCTGGTGTTGTTACATGTTTTTTAAGTGATTTTCAAGAACCGCCAGAATAAAAATTATTCTTTCTATTATTTAGACATCGTTTAACTTGATGTCGTCTATATGCCCGTGTTCTCATAAAATTACACACATATGGATAGCAAAAAAGCTCAACTATTTTAGCCAACTTAAATTCCATGCGTTGAAAACCGCATTTTGATATAATTATACATGCGCATTTGCGCAAAGTCCAGTTTTTTTATCTAAAAATTTTGCATTTTATGCAATTTTTTTGAAATGTACGTAAATATTTCCCCTTATAAACATCTCAGCTTGATTTAATAAATTAATAATATCATGTGGACGCTTCCCTATCGCTTTTGCTTGAGCGTTACACGAAACTCCCCGCAAATAATATGCGGTTAAAACAATCCACTGAGAATAATTATCATTTTTTAAAATCAGCACAGCATCATCAACAATTTCTGCCTCATCTTCGGTCAAATACTGACGATAATCAAAATCTATTGGCGCACCATTAAAGCCAGCCGATTTTGAAGGGTATTCTGTTCCCATTCTTTTTAATATACGAGTGTTTTTCCATGCTGTTAAAATTTCTTTAGTTTCTCTCATCATTACTCCAATTTGTTTATAACTAATTCTATTTTTTCACTCTTTACCATTTTTCTGCTTTCGCTATGCAATACATCTATTTGTTCATCGTCTAAAATGACACCGCTATGAATTAATGCATCAAAAACGGCATTATTTATATTATCTAAATTTGGCTTTCTTCTATCTACCATGTAAGATCACCCTTTCAGATAACTTATTATTAGCTTTATTTTGCAATACAATAGCAATAACGATATTTCTAATTTAATGTCATCAGGTTTAATATAACTTTGCTTTCTTGCCGTTCCCCTCAAATAATGATTAACCGTTGGTGAATAAGGAAAAATTAGATAAATCATATTTTAATTTTTCCTCCCTAATCAATATATCTTGAGTTCTCATCACTACGCCAACAGGAGCCAGCTAATCGACGATAAGCTAATACCGTGGTTTCTGGATTATTATTACAGCACGGCAAACTTACTCAACGCCCTCAACTCTATCCTTCTTTAGTTAGCCTAATTATTGTTTCGCCCTAATTTTATTCATATAAAACTTACCACAAGAGCCTTTTACTCCACTGTTACCATTGATAAGAGGTCTATTGCAAACAAATAAGTCTAAATCAACGTTATATAAACACTCTCCACCACATTCTGGGCATTTAAAATCAGTTTTAATTAGTTTGTGTTTCTTCTGCATCATTTCACCTTTGATAATTGTTCTTTATACTGTTTTGCTAATTGTTGCTTAATCTTTACTGTATTCTCACCACACTGTATTCTCGTTCTAACATCCTCATACAACATATTTTTGAATATGTGATGCGACATTGTGGGCTGTGATTAGCTCGCTGTAACACAGACTCTACCTGTTTTTAACATCTGTTTAATACTAGCAATATGCATCATGCTGTTATTTGATGCTCCCTGCTTGATTTTACATTCAAGCATTGCAAACGAATTCTCTGGTTTCGGCAGATAATAATTAGCTCGATCTTGCGTTAACAACCCTGTAAAAACAGCATGATTTATAGCGTCAGTACGTTTTTCTTTATCACTACCTAGCGAAACAAACACTTCAATGGTACGTCCATACATCATTGATTCATCAACCATTCGCTCATATGCATTAATAAATGTCCGCCTTGCTCCAATTTTGTCGCCATTTCGGTAGACAATCTCAGCTTGTGCCCACGCTTTTGCTATTTCATTAGTCCAAACAACCGTATTGTTTTCATTGCTAGCAAGTATTGCAATCGACCACGCTTCATCTGATGACAGATGATTATTCGAACCATCCATTAGCTTGATTAAATCCGCAGGCTTCGGCATAAATTGACTTTTACGCACCCATACATTAGCAGCTCTTCGTAACGACTCGATGGGATATTGCCCTACCGTTGACCAATAAATATTAACTTTGGTAGTGCTTGCTTGCTGTCCATAGAGGTCAAGTAATCCCCCAATAACAGCTAAAAATTCATCTGTGATCTTCGCCATTACTAACTCCTCATGCTCTCAAGCACTTGCCTATTTCGCTCAGCAAGGCTCGTAAAATTGGATTTATTACTAGATGGATTATATCTTTGATATTTCCCAGCATTGCGTAACCAATTATTAAATGCGGCATCCCAATCAATGTATTTTTTCCCACTAGCCAAACAATAATCGTTGAACTTCACAAATTCATTATCCAAATCGATATTTTCATTTTGCGCAATATAGCGATGATGACTGTTAGGTTTAAAACCATCAGGCAATTGGCGTGCTCGTTTTGGCTTTTTAGGTTTATCCTCAATAATATTTGTAGTATTCTCTGTAGTACTCTTTGTAGTAATCTCTTGATATAACGACCTTAATTTTGTAGTCGTCTCGACATCTACATTGTAGAGATCGGGGCAACTACTTTTCATTTGTCGTGATGATTGAGTTATAGAGTTGGCGAAATCGCTTAAAACTTGATTAACTTTTTCATTGTCAATCTTGTAAAAAGTTTTATGTTCTAACCTCTTTTCTGTAACAATTAAAACACCTTTTTCGCATAGTTTTTTTATTGCAGTTCGTTGCTCGTTATGTGTTAAGCCTGTTTCATCTTCAAGTTCATCCCGAGTTTTATACACACCTAAATCAGACGTAGACTTATCTTGCCAATAAAATAATTGTGAGAATAAAACAGCAGAACTAACACCACCTAAAGGTTTTGCTAATTTTGGATAGTATGCATTCGGACGCCCTATTAGTTTTAGTTTTTCAACTGCGTTCAATTGATTATCCTCATAGAATATTCAGCATATTTCTTACCGTTTTCTGCTTTTATCATGCGGCTATCAATGTTATATCCGCTCTGTTTTAAATCATAAATACGCGCACCCAGTCTAAAGCAACCATATTCATTCAATGCTTGTAATGGATTAATGGTTTTACCACTTTGCAAATGCCGTAAAATGTTTTCGCATTGGCTCTGCGTGCGTTCATTGTTTAATGTACTCATGCGCACCTCAAATTAACTTCATTTCCGTAATATAGCCATTCAGCAGAACAGTTCAAAGCTTCAGCTATTTCTACGATATTCCTTGGTTTTCTATATTCCCAGATTCTAAATCGCTAATTGACTGTTGTTTTATGCCGACCAAATTAGCTAAAAAAGATTGGTTTATATTTTGCTCAATTCTTTTTTGTTTAACTCGTTACCCCATTGTCATATTTGTCCTTATTAAACATCAACAGTTATAACTGTATTAAATAACAGTTTATACTGTTTGTCAATTACAGATTTATCTGTATTATTTTTTTAACACAATGGAGACTTTTAAAATGAATAATCTTGGTCAACGAATCCGAACCAGACGAGAAGAATTAAATTTAACGCAGGAACAAGTAGCTTCGCAAGTTGGAATAAAACAACAATCTTATCAAGCGATTGAAAGTGGAGATGTAAAAAAACCTCGCTATTTATATGAAATATCTGTTGCTCTTAAATGTGATATGGCATGGCTCTTAAGCGGGAAAGAGAAAGAAGTAAAAAATATAGAATCCATAAATCTAAAGGCTCGCCAAG